>JACCVS010000320.1 GCA_013698055.1 Acidobacteriota bacterium | reverse complement strand
TTCTCGTCGAACAAGCCCCGCGCCGCATCAGTCGTCCGATAGGATTTTTAGTCGAGTTGCTCGCCTCCATCCCTTCGGTCGTTTACGGCCTCTGGGGCATCTTCGTTCTCGCGCCTTTTCTGCGCGTGCATGTCGAACCGTTCCTCCAGAGCGTGTTCGGTTGGCTGCCGCTTTTTCAGGGCACGCCGACAGGGATCGGATTGTTCACGGGCGGTATCATCCTGGCCATTATGATTACGCCGATTATCTCGGCTGTGGTCAGAGACGTCCTCACCGCCGTGCCCGTCTCGCAACGCGAGGCGGCGCTCGCGCTCGGCGCGACTCGCTGGGAGACGACGCGCGTCGTGCTGGCGAACGCTTCATCAGGAATCGCGGGCGCGATCATCCTCGGCCTGGGACGAGCTATCGGCGAGACGATGGCCGTCACGATGGTCATCGGCAATCGCGCTGAAATCAGCGCCTCGCTTTTCGAGCCGTCATACACCATCGCCTCCGTCATCGCCAACGAACTCAAGGAAGCGACCGATGATCTGCAAATCAGTGCCCTCATCGAAATTGGATTGATTCTGTTTTTGGTGACTTTCGTCATCAACGGCGCGGCCAAGCTCCTCGTCTGGAGCGTCACGCGCGGGACGAGCGGAACGGCGAGGGCCGCGTGATGGAAGCGACGATACAGCCGACAACTTCTCGTCGCAATTTGACGAACCTGATCATGACGAGCGTGACGGCTGTCTGCGCTCTTGTTGCCGTCACCATCCTTGTTCTGATTCTCGGCTATATCGCTTATCAGGGCATCACCTCGATTAGCTGGCAGTTTCTGACCAGTGGGTACAAACCGCTCGGCGAAGGCGGTGGCATCGGCCATGCGATTCTCGGCTCGCTGATTCTTATTTCTCTGGCCTCCGCCATTGGGATGCCAATTGGCATTGCCTGCGGAGTCTATCTTGCGGAGTTTGGCGACGGCTGGTTCGCGCGCATCGCCCGATTCCTGACGGACACTCTGACGGGCGTTCCTTCCATCATCGTCGGCGTCTTCGTCTACACGCTGCTCGTATTGCCGACAAAACAGTATTCGGCTTTCGCAGGAGGCATCGCGCTCTCGCTCGTGATGATTCCGATTGTGGCGCGCACGACTGAAGAGATGATCCGGCTTGTTCCGATCAGCTTGAGAGAAGGCGCGCTCGCGCTCGGCGCTCCGCAGTGGAAGGTGACGATGGGCGTGGTGCTTCCGGCAGCCGCTTCGGGGATTGCGACGGGAGCTATGCTCGCCATCGCGCGTATCTCGGGCGAGACCGCGCCGCTGCTCATGACGGTGCTCGGCAGCAGTTACTTCAACTGGTATCTGGATCAACCGATAGCGTCTTTGCCCGTGGAGATATACTATAGCGCTATCTCGGGTAACGATGAAGAGAGCGCCAAGGCGTGGGCGGCCACGCTCGTTCTGATGACACTGATCCTGGCGATTAATCTTATCGTCCGATTTTTTACGAGGAAGAAAGCTTGAAGAACAGTGACAAGTGACGAGTGGCAAGTTAAAAACTTCTTGCTCGTCACTTGCCACTCGTCACTCGTCACTGCTTTTATATGTTTACACCCACTCAAACAAATGCGCCCAAGCCCTTCGTGCCTGAATCGCGCGCTAAGGAGCGGAACCCGTCCGGGGAGATGGTAGCCACTGGCGGGGGAACGAAAATCAGTGTCCGCGACATGAACTTTTTCTATGGTCGCGCGCAGGCGCTGCACAATCTTTCGCTGAGCGTCCCCGAGCGAATGGTGATGGCTTTCATCGGGCCTTCCGGCTGCGGCAAGTCAACTTTCCTGCGAACGCTCAACCGGATGAACGACACGATTCCGGGGACGCGCGTCGAAGGCCACGTCGAGATTGACGGGCAGGACATTTACGCGCCCGGAACGGACGTGGTCGAGTTACGCCGCAAAGTAGGGATGGTCTTTCAAAAGTCGAACCCGTTTCCCAAATCAATCTTTGATAACGTCGCTTACGGCCTGCGGATCAACCGCATGACATCGAGCAAGACGGACATGAACGAGAGGGTCGAGAAAGCTCTCGCGGACGCGGCGCTGTGGCCTGAAGTAAAAGATCGCCTGAAATCTTCCGCGCTCGGACTATCAGGCGGCCAGCAGCAGCGCCTGTGCATCGCACGCGCGCTCGCCGTTCGTCCCGAAGTAATCCTGATGGACGAGCCCGCGTCGGCGCTTGACCCAATTGCCACGCAGAAGATTGAAGAACTAATCTTTGAGCTGAAGAAGGAATACACCATCGTCATCGTGACGCACAACATGCAGCAGGCTGCGCGCGTCTCCGACCAGACGGCCTTCTTCTGGCTCGGCAAGCTCATCGAAGTCAACGACACGGAGCGCATGTTTACCAACCCGACTGAGAAAGTGACAGAGGACTACATCACGGGGCGATTTGGTTAAGAAAGCAATCAGCAATCAGCCGTCAGCGATCAGCGATCAGCCAAAAGGCGTTGGCGTCTGGATGCGTGAACAAAGGGGAATATTTTACGGTCAGCGCTGCACTTCAATACGAAAAGCTGACGACTGATTGCTGACCGCTGAAAGCTTATTATGGAACAACACAGAAGACTTGATCGTGAGCTTGACCACTTGCGCGACCGATTGTTGCTGCTGGGTGGAGAGACGGAGACGGCGCTTCAGCGCTCGATCTATGCCCTCGTCGAGCGTGACAGCGAAACGGCGAAGACTGTTCTCAAAGATGATGATGAGATAGACAGGCTTGAGGTCGAAATAGACCGGCTCTGCGTTGACATCATCGCACTCAGACAACCCGCCGCGCGTGACCTCCGCTTTGTCATCTCGGTCGCGAAAATTACGACAATCCTGGAGCGCATCGCTGACCACGCGTGCAATATCGCCCGCGCCGTTCTCGATCTCAACGACGAACCGCAGTTGAACGCTTACGTTGAGATGCCGCGCATGGCCGAGCACGCATCTCTGATGCTCCACGCCGCGCTCGATGCCTTCACCTCAAACGATGCGACCGCCGCGCGTGAGGTTATCTCTCGCGACGACGTGATAGACGAAACTTACAACCGTATCTTTAACAACCTGATTGACATGATGGTGGACGACTCCACGACGACACGTCGAGCCGCCCGGCTGCTCTTCGTCGCCAAGCACATTGAGCGCATCGCCGATTACGTGACGGACATTTGTGAGCTAACGGTCTACATGGCTCAGGCAGAATTTATCAAACACAGCAACTGAGAAAGGCAGTGACAAGTGACAAGTGACGAGTGACAAGTTAAACCCTTTGTCTTGCTCGTCACTTGTCACTCGTCACTCGTCACTGTTTTTATGCGGCCTGTATTGATTGTCGAAGACGACCCCGATATCGCAGAGAGCTTGCGATATAATCTTGAGCGCGAAGGTTTGACGGCGCGAATCGCGGAGACCGGAGAAAAGGGTCTGGCTGCCGCGCTCGACGCGAAGAATCCTCCTGCGCTGGTGATTCTCGATCTGATGCTGCCGGGCATGAGCGGCACGGAGCTTTGTCGTAGACTCAGGCGCGAGCCTGCCACGCGGCGCACACCTATCATCATGTTGACGGCGCGCGTCTCCGAATCCGACCGCGTCGCCGGATTCGATCTCGGCGCTGACGATTACATCACGAAGCCTTTTTCCGTCCGCGAGCTAATGGCGCGTGTGCGTGCCGTGCTGCGGCGCGTTGATGAATCCTCAACCGCGCATTATGAAGATGGAC
>JACCVS010000515.1 GCA_013698055.1 Acidobacteriota bacterium | reverse complement strand
CCGCAGACGAGACACGAAATGACGTATCCCACGGAGACAGCGCGCTTCCCCGTCCCTATGCACCACGCGCATGTCTGCGACGCATAACTTCTTTCTTGCTTAATCATTTTTCAGCATCTCTCAACATACAAGGTGAAGCAAACGGCAAGAGAGCAGACCAACGCCAGTCGGAAAAGCTCTCTCGCGCATGACAAAGCGTTGAGCCTGAAAAATAGTTTTCGATTGAATTTTGAGACTCTGCGAATTCAGGCATCAGGATTTCCCTCGGTAGTGGTCGTGTTTGAAAAAAACAACAGACGGCACAAGAAGGGAGCTACCAAAGCCCGGTCCCGATGTCGAGAGGTTGATTTTCTAAAGAACTGGAGACAGTCAACTGTTGACGAAAAGAGTATAGCACATGAAGGACTTATCACCCGACTAAGGGCAGCACCATTAAGTAATACCAGACAGGTGCGCTTCTTGTGAGGAAATAAGAAGACTTGATGGAACGATAGTTACGCTGCGCTGACGAGGCGTTCGATCTGATTCATTAAGGTCTCTGCCTGCTCGCCGAAAATCGTTCTCGTGATGTGGTCAACCAGAATGAACTCCAGCCTCGCCTGCGTGTCTTGCTGCTTCGGCTGAAAGTTAATCGCGACCACGTTGGCGAGATTGATGTACGAACCATTCGTCCCGTCCTCGGTCTTGATAAAATTCAAGTTGGCCATTGTCGGCTCCCTTCTCTCATTGCCATCTAGCTTTGTCACTGCCAGCGTTGATTTCGTCATCAACCGCGCCCCCGCGCCGGAAAATCGAGTTCGGCAACGAGAGGGCTAACGTGGATGCTCTTATTTGTACCTGTAAGTGATCCGACCTTTCGTCAGGTCATAAGGCGATAACTCGACGCTGACGCGATCACCCGCGAGAATACGAATGTAATGCTTGCGCATCTTGCCGGAAATCTGTGCCGTCACGACGTGCTCGCTTCCATCAAGGCGCACTTTGAAGAAAGCATTGGGCAGTTTATCTACCACCACGCCTTCTGCCGGAATTAAGTCTTCTTTAGCCAAAAATGTTTCTCCTCTAAAATTTGTTCAGAGGGCTGCTCGATTGCAGAATCCAAGCAGCCCATTCAAGCTCAACCACACAAAACCTATCTGGACCGGCGCGGTCGAAACGAGCGTCTTCCACTTGAGCCAGCGCCTCTCATAGGTGCAAACGGTTTGAGGCTTCGCGCACTGGTGTCCTGAACGCCGCCGAAGCTGGGCAACAACACGCGCTCGGCTATCTGACCCGTGAGCCGCTCAATGCCGCGCATCGAAGGTTCTTCGGCGGGAGTCACGAGAGTAATGGCACGGCCAGATTTCCCGGCACGTCCCGTGCGCCCGATGCGGTGAATGTAATCTTCCGGAGCAGTGGGCACGTCGTAGTTGATGACGTGCGAGATTGAATCAACATCAATGCCCCGCGCCGCGATGTCGGTGGCGACGAGGACGCGCGTGCGCCCTTCTTTGAAACCACGCAGGGCTGCCTCGCGTTGAGGCTGTGTGCGGTCGGCGTGAATGCGATTTACTTTATGCTCGCGAGCTTCGAGGATGTGAGAGAGACGCTCAGCCCCGCGCCGCGTGCGCGTGAACACCAGCACGCGCTCCAACGGATTGCGTTCGAGGATATCAAGCAAGAGCGCTGTCTTCGATTCCATAGCGACCGGATAAACGGTCTGCTCGACGTTGACGGCGGCCTGACCACGCTGGCTGATTTCGATCAGCTTCGGCTGGTTCATCGTCGAGCGTGCCAGCTTCTCGATGGCGGACGACATCGTCGCCGAAAAGAGAAGGGTATGTCGCTTCGCTGGAAGCTCTGCGAGCACCCGACGAATAGCGGGCAGAAATCCCATGTCGAGCATCCGGTCGGCTTCGTCCAGTACCAGCGTTTCGACCAGCGAGAGATTAATCGTGCGGCGCTCGACGTGGTCGAGCAAGCGTCCGGGAGTAGCGACCACGACGCCCGCGCCGCGACGTAAGGATTCAATCTGGCGCGACATTGACGCGCCGCCGATGAGACAAACACATCTCGGGCTTTTCTTCGGGGCAAGCTGGCGATAGCTCTCTTCAATCTGTGAAGCGAGTTCGCGTGTCGGAGCGAGAACTAGCACACGAACGCCTGGGCGCGCGGTTGCTTCCATTCTCTGGATAATCGGGAGCAGAAAAGCTGCCGTCTTACCCGTGCCTGTTTCGGCACAGCCGATCAGGTCAGTGCCGCTCAAAATTACAGGAATCGCCTGTTTTTGAATCGGGGTTGGTTCTTTGTATCCAAGAGACTCGCAAATGCGCACCAGCGCAGGTTGCAGTCCCAGTTCAGAAAAATTCATTTAGTTCCTTGTGCGCGCCGCATTCGATCTGGTTTTACCGACGCGCGCGCGTTCTTACCTGTAAAAACTTCAAGCACCGCGAACGATGACAAGCATCGCCTGCGGTGCTTGAAGTTGAAAGTGCCGACCCGTTTGGCCGGAACGAAAAGTTAGTAGCCGCGTCCGCCGCCACCGCCGTAGCCGCCACGACCACCACCGCCACCGCCACCGCCACGACCACCGCCGCCGCCGCCGAAGCCGCCACGACCGCCACCACCGCCACCGCCGCGTCCACCGCGATCCTCGCGCGGACGTGCTTCGTTAACGTTGAGGCTTCGACCATTGATTTCCTGGCCGTTGAATTTCTCGATGGCAGCCTTGCCTTCTTCGTCACTAGCCATTTCAACGAAACCGAAACCGCGTGAGCGACCCGTTTCGCGATCTTCGACCACAGACGCGGATTCAACCGTGCCCGCTTGACCGAATAGTTCCTGCAAATCTTCACTCGAAGTCTGGAATGACAGATTGCCAACGTAAAGTTTCATAGACATAGATGTAGGTATCCCTCTCCCTCCACGGGAGTCTAAAGAGAAGCTTCGAAATTGAAGTGGCTTCAGTGTAACGGTAGCAACGAAGGCTTGTTTTCGGATGCTCTAGCGAGCGGCTTCTACAAATTCAAATCAGCCTGCTCTCGAACCATCCAAAACGCCGCCGCCAATATCCTTGGGCGCGGGGCGCATCACCGTCGATGCGCGAGAGAAGGAGTAATCACTGGCTATGATACGCTTTTTAACCAAATGGTTGCAAGGACTAAAGCCTGTTTGTTAAGGAAACTGCGTGATGATGCACTGTCTCCCATCACTGGGTACACAAGGTTATGCCCCTCAGCCGACAGTCGTTACCTTGCATCCAGCGGCTGATTAAGGCATCATAGCCTGTGGTTACCCCTTCTCTCTGGCATCAACGGTGATGTGCCCCGCTCTCGGCTCAAACCTGCGGCGGTGCTTTGGATAGTTTGAGAGCAGGGTGATGTCAACTTTAGAAGCCGCTCAAATTGAGCACACGAACGCGAGCCTTCGCTGCCTACCGTTACACCGAAGCATCCTTCGATTCGCAGCTTCTCTTACTTACTCCCAAGCATGAGGAGAGGAAACTTACGTCTATGGCTATGAAACTTTACGTCGGCAATCTCGCGTTCCAAACTTCAAGTGATGAGTTGCAGCAGTTGTTCGGGCAGGCGGGCACGGTCGAGTCGGCTTCCATCGTTGAAGACCGCGAGACAGGCCGCTCACGCGGTTTCGGCTTCGTCGAGATGGCCAGCGCAGAAGAAGGCAAGGCTGCTATTGAGCAATTCAATGGTAAGGAGCTTAACGGGCGCAACCTGACCGTGAATGAAGCACGTCCACGCGAGAATCGCGCCGGTGGCGGCGGCGGGCGCGGTGGTTATGGCGGCGGTGGCGGTGGTGGTCGCGGCGGCTACGGTGGCGGTGGTGGTGGCGGTAATCGTAGTGGCGGCGGTGGTGGTAATCGCGGCGGCGGCGGCGGCGGAGATCGTGAGCCACGCTGGTAAGTTTCATCTCTAACCAACCGGAGACACTTTAATAATAAGCGCCCCCACTTCGGTGTATGCCCTCGTCGGGGGCGCTTACCTTTTTCTCAATTGCCCGCGCTCCCGGTTTTTCGGCGGCGCGACGTTCAAGAAGATTTCACTTTTCAACTGGGGCTAAACCCGACACGGAGCGATGATGGAGAAACAAACTTTCGAGGTAGGTGAGCGGGTGGACAAATTGTGCGCCGTGTGCAGCGTGGAGCGCGGTCATGTTGTTGCCTCCATCACCAAGCGCGGGCAGGTCTCGCGCGTCAGCTGCCCGGCTTGCGGGACGCGCAGCTCGTTCAAGAGTTCGACCGCGACTTCAAGCTCTCGCGCAGACACGAAGACCGGCGCGCCTTATGATCCCAAGCGCACGTACCGGACGGGACAGGTTTTGCTACACCCGTCTTTCGGACCCGGCGAGGTGACGGCGATCATCGAGCCGCAAAAGATTGATGTGCTCTTTGGTGATCGTCTGCGCCGTCTGATTCATGCGCGTGCTTAAACGACGACAGCATCGCGGCGCTCGTGTTCTACGGCCTGGCGTAGCAGCCAGTCTGAGCCTTTGGATTAATCTTTCAGATTGAAGTTTTACTAATGCAGGGACTACGAGTTTATATCAGCGCGATAGCAGGCACGGAAGCTCAAACCAAGCCGGAAGTGTTCTATAGTCGGCGCGGCGAAGGGCCATATTATCGCTGGCACTACGCCACGGAGGATGGTCGTTGGCGCAGTTCGCGCGTGCGCTTAGACCTTGTTCCGGATTCGCTTCGCACGGCGCAAAAGGCCGTCCCGGCAGCGCTCAGAACAGAATTGCTCGAGCATTATCTGGATTAGCACTTAAAAGTATTCTGAAGACTGAAGGATGAAAGAAGGGCTACTCAAGTTGAGTAGCCCTTCTTTTGTCTTTATCTTTTCGATCTCATTTCGATGCAGGTCTTTTGGCCGAAACTACGATGATGAGAGCATCGCCCGATGGGCCGACGTTCAGAGTGCCGACAATGGTCGGCTCGCCTTCGCGCACGGAGATGTCTGTGGTGATGCCTGTCTGTTCGTACTGAATTACAGGTACGCTGCTGCCGTTGCTCGCCACGCTGGTAACTTGAATGGGAATCCGCGCGCCGAATTTAAAATTCTCCATTTTCACCACGTCTCGTCCCTGCTCATCTTGAGCCAATCTGATTTCCTGCACATTGAACTCGTTAAATCCCGGTGTTGCGGCGGTCGCCGCCGATGGCGCAAGCAGCGGGCTTCCCACCCACCGCAGGCTTAACTTCCCACCACTGCTCACACGATTGAGAAGTGTTGTCACCAGACGGTAATTCTTGAATGCGAATGTTGAGCGCAACTGCTTCACTACGGCATCAAGCGATGATGGCAGTTTTTCTTCATCTCCATTTGCCGCCGACTTCGTCGAGATGAGCAGATGCAGTTGAACTTCGAGGCCAGTGGCATCTTCCCTTTTCGTTTTTGAAGATGCTTGGGACGATTGCTCAGTTTGTGCCAGAGTAGATTGCGAGCCAGCGACCACACCCGTGATAAGCAACGTCGCAATCAGAATGATGCGATAAATTTTCTGTGATGTCATGAATGTCTCTCCTCAATCAGCTAAAGTTCGGTAATCCGAATTGACAGCCGCGCTCTGATTCTCAGCAGCGGGATTTCTATCAACGCTCTGTAGACACGCGCTCGCTAACGGAAAGTTCCGGGTAAAAAATTTGAGGCCGATTGGATGAAGGTTGCAATCCTGACTTG
>JACCVS010000280.1 GCA_013698055.1 Acidobacteriota bacterium | reverse complement strand
TTTAGCGTCCTAACATTTACCAGATAATAATTGTTGGTCAAGCGGCATAGTCGCTGCTAAACTTCGCTTCTACTATGTCGCACCTGCTGGAAGTCAAAAACCTGCAAACGCATTTTCCCACACGCGCCGGAATCGTGCGCGCGGTTGATGGCGTGAGCTTTCACGTCGAGCGTGGAGAGTTGCTGGGGCTGGTCGGAGAATCCGGCTGCGGGAAATCCATCACTGCGCTGTCCGTCATGCGCCTGATTTCATCGCCGGGAAAGATCGTCGGCGGCGAGATTACCTTCGAGGGCGAGAATCTATTAACCGCAACGGACGCACGGATGCGAGAGATTCGCGGCGACGACATCGCGATGATCTTTCAAGACCCGATGACCTCGCTCAATCCCGTTTACAAGGTCGGCGAGCAGATTGCCGAAGCTCTCAGGCTTCATCGCAACATGTCGCGCCAGGAGGCGCGCGATGCGGCCATCAAAGCGATGGACGAGGTCGCCATTCCCGACGCGGCGCGTCGTGTGGGAGATTACCCGCACCAGTTGTCCGGCGGGATGCGCCAGCGCGTGATGATCGCGATGGCCTTGGCGTGCGACCCGAAACTATTGATTGCCGACGAGCCGACGACCGCGCTCGACGTGACGATTCAGGCGCAGATTCTCGAACTCTTAAACGAATTGAGACGCACGCGCGAGCTTGGGGTGCTTCTCATCACGCACGACCTCGGCGTCGTGGCCGAAGTGGCCGACCGCGTGGCCGTGATGTACACGGGGCGAATCGTCGAAGAGTCTCCGGTTGAAGAGTTGTTCGCGCGCCCGAAGCATCCTTACACGGAAGGCCTGTTGCGTTCGGTTCCAAAGCTGACGGCGGCTGATGTGAAAAAGATCGAACGTCTTGAGACCATCGAAGGCATCGTGCCCAGCCCGACTGCCTTGCCTCCGGGATGCCACTTCGCGCCCCGCTGCTCGCACCGGATGCCGCGCTGCGAACAGGGCGAGATTCCGCTTTATGATCTGGAAGGCAGCGTGCGCGTGCGCTGTGTGCTTTACGATCTGGCAGCGGCTGTCACGGCAGATCATCAAAGCGAGGCGCAGAAGCCTTTAGCTTAGTCTCAGGCGCGATAATTCGAGGTAGGATTTGAAAATTAAATTGAAAAACTCTAAACCACTACAGTGAGCTTCGACCAGCAACTAAATTTCGACAAACGACCCGGCGCTGCAAGTGTTCCCGAAAGGGAAGCGATGGCTGCGCGTGCACGTGATGCTGTGGAAGGCGAGCAGAGCGCGGATGAACTCGTGCGCGTGCGCGGGCTATTAAAACATTTCCCGGTGGAAGGATCGGATGATGTGGTGCGCGCTGTAGACGGAGTGACGTTTGAAATCCTGCGGGGCGAGACGCTCGGATTGGTCGGTGAATCGGGGTGCGGGAAATCAACGGTCGGGCGTTGCATCCTGCGACTCATCGAGCCGACGGCTGGCAAGGTTGAGTTTGACGGGCGCGACGTGCTGGCGACTGACGGGCGCTCGCTCAGAGAGTTGCGCCGCGAGATGCAGGTTATCTTTCAAGACCCTTACGCCTCTTTGAATCCGCGCATGAGGGTGCGCGACATCGTTGGCGAGCCGCTCGTCATTCACGGCCTGAAAGACAAAGAAGAAAAACGGACGCGCGTTGCCGAGTTATTGAGTAAGGTCGGTCTTGATCCGGATTACATGAATCGCTACCCGCACGAGTTTTCCGGCGGGCAGCGTCAACGCATCGGCATCGCACGCGCGCTGGCGCTCAATCCGAAATTGATCATTGCGGACGAACCTGTCTCTGCGCTCGACGTTTCCGTTCAGGCTCAGGTCGTCAATCTCTTGCAGGACTTGCAATCAGAATTCGGGCTGACTTATCTCTTCATCTCGCACGGGCTGGCCGTGGTCGAGCACATCTCGACGCGCGTGGCGGTAATGTATCTGGGGCGCATCGTCGAGGTCGCCTCAGCCTTAGAGCTTTACGCGCAGCCGCTTCATCCTTACACGCAGGCGCTGCTCTCGGCGATTCCCATTCCAGACCCGACGCGCAAGCGTGACCGCATCATCCTGACGGGCGACGTGCCGACGCCGATCAACCCGCCTTCGGGCTGCCGCTTTCGGACGCGCTGCCCAGCAGCTATCCCGGAGTGCGCGCAGATTGATCCGGACCTGCGGGAAATCTCGCCCGGCCATACGGTCGCCTGCATCCGCGTACCGGGCTGGACGGAAGCTCCAACCGCAGCATAAACGATGGACGATAGACCATGGATGATGGGCGATAAGAACGCGCTTTCCATCGTCCAACATCCATGGTCTATCGTCCTTCTGAAAGGAGTCTTGAATCATGCGTCGCATCGTCGGCATTATCATCTTTGCCATCGGACTGCTGATGCTCCTCGGCAGTATCCTGCTTAAGGTGCAGGATATAAGAGAACTGAGCATTGGCACACTCGTTTCCGGCGCGGTGATCTTTGGTCTGAGTTTTATTCCACGACCGAATCCGGGCCCGGACGCGCCGCCCCCTTTGCCGCCGACTGAGAGCATCGCGCGCGCCTTCTACGAACCCGAATCTCTCTTTAAGAACCTGCGATATCACCCGCACTGGCTCGCACCCTTTCTGATCATCGCCCTCGCATCAGGCATTTATGTGGTTGGGTATACCCAGCGTCTCGGGGCAGTCAAAATGGCGAGCGACGTTGTTGAAAGAAGAATTGCGGGCGGCTTCATTCCGGAAGACCAAATTGATTCTTACAGAATGCAGTCGGCGGCCAAAGCTGTGAGGGAAGGATTGCTCCCTAAAATCACCGCACCGCTGACAGACATTATCTTACGTTTTATCTTCATGTTGTTTGTGGCCGGGCTTTTACTGCTCAGCGTGTTAGCGTTCGGCGGACGCATGAATTTCTGGCAGGCATTGTCCGTCGGCGTTTATAGTGCGCTTCCGCCAGTGGTCATTGAAAGGCTGTTGAGTCTGGTGCTGCTGTACATTAAGTCTCCTGATGAGATGGAAACTTTGAGAGTCCATAAAGGATTGGCGCGCGCCGACCTCGGTCTACTCTTTTCAGCGACAGAGATGGGGCAACCATACCTTTACATACACCCATACCTTTACGCTGCTGGCAGTCTGATCGGTATCTTCAGCCTTTACAGATGGTGGTTGACGGCTACGGGATTACGTAACACGGGCGAGAAAATCAGCAAGGGGTCGGCGTGGGCTATTGTCCTCATGCTCTGGTTTCTGGGCGTCATCGTCAGCCTCGTTGTGCCGTTACTTGTGCCAAGTCTCGTGGCTTAATGTGAATTGAAGATAAGCAAATACCATAGCCCCGGAGGACGACAGATTATGTTGTTCCTCCGGGGCTGAAAGTTGCAGATTCCATCGCATCTACCTCTTTTGTGGTGAGAGTCCCTTGCTTGAGCGCACGGCCTTTACTCATAGCGGAGTGCTTCAATCGGGTCGAGTCGCGCAGCCTTCCACGCAGGCCATAATCCGAAGACGAGGCCGATGCCGACACTGGCGACGAAGCCGCCGATGGGTGCCCAGAGCGGAACATATGAAGGGACGATCAGACGTATCAAGAGCGTCGTCAACCATCCAAGCCCCAGCCCGATCAGGCCGCCGACTCCGGTCAGCGTCATCGCCTCAATCAAAAACTGCCAGAGGATGTCGCGGCGACGCGCGCCGATGGCTTTGCGAATGCCGATCTCGCGCGTGCGCTCCGTCACAGACACCAGCATGATGTTCATCACGCCGATGCCGCCGACCATCAAGCCGACGCTGGAGATGACCACCATCGCGATGGCGACGCCGAACGTAATCGCGCGAAACTGATCAAGGATGGAATCAGCCGTCGCCATCCCGAAGTTGTCAGGCTCTCCGAAGGGCACTCCTCTGCGCACGCGCAGCATGTCGGTGACCTGATCTCTCGCTTCGTCCATCCGGCCTGCGCGTGCGACTGTATAAATGAACACATCATCGGCGTTAGGCTTGAGTTTGCGGGCGACGTTGTAAGGCATATAGAGGACGTTGTTTTGCTGGTCACTACCCCCGCCAAAGAGAAACGACTCGCGCCTTTCCAGTATGCCGACGACGCGAAACTCACTGCCGCCAATCTCAAGCGTCTTATCTATGGCAGAACCATACGGAAAGAAGTTGTCCGCAACGGCTGCGCCGATGACGCAGACCTGCTGGTTCGATTCATTCTCGAACTCCGTGAAGTAGCGCCCCTCGGAGACAAGTTCCACTCCGGCGCGCTCATAATCCGGGAGAGTGCCCTGTAACTGAATCGCCGCCGAACTCTTTCCGTTGGCCGTGACCATCAGCTTCTGCCCGAACGGATTATTACTGATGTCTAGAAATGGCACGCTCAGCTCGATCGCAGGCAAGCTGCGGAGCGCGATGGCATCATCGTAAGTCAGCTCCTTACGCATCCGCTCCTCGCGCGTCCGGCGACCCACATGAACGCCAATCTTAAACTTGGCGATGAAAATCGAGCGCGTGCCAAAAGACTCGACCTCTTTCTTGACGGCTGTATCTATACCGCTGATGATGGAAGCAATCGCCATCACCGTCCAGACACCGATGACCACGCCGATCACCGTCAAAAACGAGCGCAGCTTATTCTGGCGCAACGTCTGAAGCGCCATCTTCAAGTTTTCGTAAATGTCACTGCGAAGGAGCATAAAAAGCAGAATCCAGAATCCAGGAGTCGGGAGCCAGAATAAAAACAGAAGAGGGTCTCCGCCCTTTCATTCTGAATTCTGGATTCCGACTCCTGAATACTGCCTTTCCTAATCCGCCCTGAGCGCTTCAATCGGGTCGAGGCGCGCGGCTTTCCATGCAGGAAAGATTCCCGACAGCACGCCGATGATGCCCGAGACGCCGACGGCGCCGATGACGGCCACAATTGACAGATAGGTCGGGAAGAAAACCGCCGTCAACACGCGGCCAATGAGCCAGGCGAGCATCACGCCGATTGCGCCCCCTATCGCCGAGAGCGTCACGGCTTCAACCATGAACTGTTTGAGAATGTCCGAGCGCCTTGCGCCTAATGATTTGCGAATGCCGATCTCTTTCGTTCGCTCGGTGACGGAGACCAGCATGATGTTCATAATCACGATGCCGCCGATGACGAGCGCAATGGCCGGGACGGCAATCGCCACGATGGAGATTGTCCCAAGCACGCGGTCGCGGATGCCCGTGATCGCGTCGGGGGTCAGGATGCCGAAGTTGTCTTTTTCGCCTGCGGCGAGATGGCGGCGCGCGCGCAGCAGAAATCGTGCTTCCTCCACCGCGTCGTCAAACATCTCGTCGGACTTCGCCGTCGCGACGAAATAAAGTCCGCGCTGGTTAATCAGATTGCCGAAATTGCTCGCGTATGTTTT
>JACCVS010000241.1 GCA_013698055.1 Acidobacteriota bacterium | reverse complement strand
TCGCCTCGCGGTTGCGGCATTGGGGATCGCTCCCCAGATGATTGCGATGGTTAATATCAACGCGAGCGCGGCGACGTAGTTGACGATGAAGACTTCGTAATGGATGGGTTGCAGCGAGCGGCCAGTGATTATCTGCTGATTGAAGACGACGAGCGGCGTCAGCGCGAAGGCTGCCGCAAAGAGCGTTCTTTTGTCTCGCCATTCGAGACGCCCGCGCTTCACCGCGTAAACAATAATTGCCAGAACCAACATCCCGATGATGGCGGGCGGGCGGAAAAGATCGGGCGTTCTGGTATACGTCAGCAACTGCACGGAGTCCATGGTCGTCGCGCGGTTCGAGAGCAGCAGCGCATACGGCAGGAGTGCGATGATTCCTATCGCGCCGATGATGCCGAAAGATTTGAAATCGCGCTTCCACCCATCGGGCTTCGCAACGAGTAAGAGGACAGCGAAGCAGGCGAGCCACGCGGCGGCGGTTGTCCAGAGGTAAAAGTAAGAATAAACGAGCACGGCGAACGAGAGGCCAGCGCCCGCAGCCAACAGGTAGAAGGCTCGCTTGCTTTCGTTCTTACTCTCATTCCTGATCGTGCGCCAGACGAGAGCGCAAAAGACGAAGAAGATAGGAAACGGCAGAGCGGGCAGATAGCGACGCAGGAATGGCAGGTACGGGTAAGCGTAGCCGCGCCCCAGAAGTTGAATGATTGCTCCCTGCGCGCACGCCAGCGTCCCCAGGCAAAGAACCATCAACGCTCCGGTCACAGCTATTCGATCATCACCCGTCACCATTCCCAGCAGCCAGAAGAGCGCGAGCGCAGTTGCGAATGCCGCGAGCGCACCTGTGATAATCATCGCCCATGGCGCGGAGAGTCCGAGCGGGCGGGCGAAGAGCGCAATCGCGTAAGGCGGGATGAACTGGATGGAGAAGAGGGATTCCGGCTGCTTTGCTCCGGGCGCATCATCACGTCCTGTGAATGGATCGTTGCGGCGCGGGCGTCCGTCAATCAACGCTTGCAGGTAAGCGGCGTAGGCCACTTCGTCTATGTCATTATAAGCATATGCGCCGTTCCACTCCTTACCTTGCATCACCCACATATTGATTTGCGGGTAAAGCGAGAGGATCATCATGGCAACGCCCGCCAGCACGCCCAGACGCCAGCGCAGCTTTGTCTGCTCACTTTGCAATCGAATTCCTCTGAAGTATCCAGGGACGGAAAGTCTTTAGAGTTATAGAGCGCGCCAATCCTAACTATTCGGCGGCGCACTTGTAAACCGCACGCCTTTCGGCTTACAAATAAAGCGAAAGGAATCTTTTTAGATTATGAGTCTCAAAGAACGAATCATTTCCGACATGACGACCGCGATGAAAGCGAAGGACGCGGCTCGGCTCTCCACGCTTCGCATGGTCAAAGCCTCCGTGATGAACCGCGAGATCGAAAAGGGCAGCGATTTAACCGATGAAGAGTTGACGAAGGCCATGCAATCCCTCGTCAAGCAGCGCCGCGATTCCATCGAGCAGTATGAGAAGGCCGGGCGTCAGGAACTGGCTGACAAGGAGCGCGCCGAGATTGAAGTCATCGAAAGCTATCTGCCGCAGGCTGCCTCGCGCGAAGAGATCGAGCAAGCGGTCGCAGCCGCCATCAGCGAAATTGGCGCAACGTCCATGCGCGACATGGGCGCAGTGATGAAGGCAGTGCAATCGCGTCTCGCCGGAAAGAGCGCGGACGGGCGTGCCGTGAGCGAGATCGTCAAAGCGAGTTTGAGCAACTGAATTTGCGCCGAACGATTAAGCCACGCTAACAAATCGGAATCATGGACGATATTCAAACGATGAACAGTAACAGCTTTGCGCGGCGGAAAGCGCCTTTTCTGCTGCTCGTATTACCGACCATCTTTTACCTCATGGTTGTTTTCATCTGGCAATCTCACGACTTATATAAGATTACCGGGGATGAACCGCATTACCTGTTTATCGCCGACTCTCTGAGTAGAGACCTTGATCTGACGGTCGCAAACAATTACTCGATTGAAACGCCAGTCCATCAGGCTACCAGATCAAACTATGCCGACCCGGAGGACATGAATAAACATGTCCTAAACGGATATAGTCTTCACAATATAGGGCTGGGTTTCATCCTGGCTATTCCATACAAGCTCGCCGGAGTGGTCGGAGCGAAAGCAGCGATAGCGTTGCTCGTGGGTCTCTGCCCTTTCCTCTTCTACAGAACGTTGTTTCGGATCACAGAGTCTAAGCCCTGGTCTTTGTTGGTCGCTTTTGCTGTCGCCATTGGGCTACCGTTCGCGGCGGCAAGCAATCAAATTTACCCGGACCTCTTAGGTGGGATGATAATTTTCTGGGGAGCAGAAAGAATTATCAGGCTTCTTCAAGATAAAGATAAGCAGAGCGTTCATTCTTCTCTTATGCCTGGCGTGCTGTTCGGTCTTCTCATTAGCTTGCTGCCCTGGCTTCATATTCGCTTGGCGGCTCCGGCAACACTGTTGCTGCTCGGATACGTTTATGTCGCCGTTTATTCACAACCTTCACTAACAGCGGATTCATCTCGCCGTTATAAATATCTCGTTCCAGTAGCGATTGTCGCTTGCTCGCTCCTGTTACTCGGTTTTTATAACCGACACGCCTTCGGCAGCATCTTCGGGCCATATCAGCAGGGCGCGTTGGGCTTCGATGTGAAGAAAATGGCTCTGGTCTTTTTCGGATTACATGGAGACAAATCACAGGGGATGTTCATGCAGCAACCGTTGCTGCTTCTAGGTCTATTCGGGATCGTTCCGCTGATTAAAGCCAACCGGCAGGCAGCTTTTCTGCTGGGAATGATTTACTTCTCTATCTTACTGCCAAACTCAATGCACTCGGTCACATATGGGGGATTTTCGTTCGTCGGGAGATTTGGATGGGCTGCCGTTTCTTTATGGATTTTTCCGATAGCTTATGCTGTCAAGTTGCTGTTGGAGCAAAACAAGCAGGCAATGGTTTTGCTCTTATGTATAGCAACTATCATCCTGCAAGGATGGTTTGCCAGCCAGTGGCTTTTGCACCACGAATTTCTGATGAACAGTAATGATATTCCCGTGTGGTCTGCAAGAAGTTTTTATGATGGCACATGGCTCTGGCGCAAATTGCCGGCTTTCCAGGATGTTGATGCTTATCTGAAGCATCCGCCGAACTATGTTGTCTTACTTCTTTTGATTCTTCTGACGGTGAGCGGGTGGCTCTGGCAGCGCGGGGCAAAACGTCTGCTCGGTAAAGTATGGGTTATCTTTCTCATCCTGGGAGTCAGTATTATTAAGTTCATTCCGCCAGCGTATGGTTCGTGGTGGATTACACCGGATAGACTCCCTGGCATAACCGGAAGCGTGGAGGGCACGAGCAGGAGAGCAACAGAGGGCACGAGCAAGGAAGGGCATTTGATTTTCGGGCAGTACATAAAGATGCGGGAGGGAAGCTATGAAGCGGCAGTTGAATACGAGTCCAGTAATGCGTCCCGGCTCCCCATTGCGCGCTTCGACGTTGTTTATGACCAGGGCATAAAAGTCATTGAGGGCGATTTACCACCTTCAAGCACAAATAACGGCGTCTTCACCTTTAAGTTTTCAGTGGATGCCTCAGTATCATTGAGTAAACTGTTCGAGTGCCGAATCTGGTACCCCGGTTATGGCGATCTCAGGGTGAAGCGGCTGACGATTACACCGTTGAGGCTACGCTAATTGATCTGAAACACGCGACATGGGCGCGGTGATGAGAGCCGCCCAGGCGCATCTCGCCGGGAAGAATGCCGACGGGCGGATGGTGAGCGAGATTGTTAAGACAAAACTCGGAGAGCAGCAGCGA
>JACCVS010000233.1 GCA_013698055.1 Acidobacteriota bacterium | reverse complement strand
CGCGGCTGCGAATAGCCGAGGGCGCGCGCCTGACGCCGCTCGCCGCAGACATCGTGCGCGAGCGGCGAATAGAGTTGACACGCCGTGTTCCGCGTCGTGGCTCGCGCGCGAGCAAGATGGTCGCCGTCGGAGCCGATCACGGCGGCTTCCAGATGAAGGAAGAGTTGAAATCTCTCCTCAAATCCCTCGGCCACCGCGTCCACGATTACGGCACGAACTCCGAAGACGCCGTTGATTATCCGGACTTCGCCCACGCGGTCGCTCGCGCCGTCGCAGACACCCATGCAGATGCCGGTATCATCATTGACGGTGCGGGCGTCGGATCATGTATGACCGCCAACAAAGTCCCGGGCGTGCGCGCCGCCGCCTGCTATTCAATCGCAGTCGCTAAAAACTCGCGCGAGCACAACGACGCCAACGTCCTCACGCTCGGAAGCAAAACGATCACGAGCGCGGAGATGCGCGAGATCGTCAGCGCATGGCTCTCGACCGAAATCAGTGAAGACCGCCACCGCAAGCGAGTTGATAAGATTGTGGCGATTGAGAAACAGTATCAGCGTTAAGAACAAGACAATCTCACGCTGAAATTAAGGGAATTACAAAATGCTGCGAGTATTTTCTTTATCCTTGAGCCTGACGATTGTGTTCAGCTTTTCTAACTCACTTCCTGCGAGCGCAACCGTTTCCACAAAGAAAAACGGGCAAGAATCAAAGCCATCTCCAGCCAGCGTGCCGCAAGATAAATTAATTGTGAAGCTCAAGGCGAAGCTGACGGATTACAAGGGACCGTCACAAGTCAGATTGCGGCGCGCATTGATGAACTTCAGCCCGGACGGGCAGTTACTCGTCATCAGCGGCAAGGAGCGCACCGTCACGGTTTGGGATGCGAAGACGGGCGAATTGAAAGCCACGCTCAAGGGTGGCAAAGCAGGTATCAACGGTTTCACTCTTAGCCCTGATGGAAAGCTCGCAGCGACACGTGATACGGGAGATAAGACGGTGCGACTCTGGGACGTGGCGACGTGGCAGTTGAATCGGGAGTTGACCGGGCGTAAGGGCAACTTTGAAACCTGGATGAAGGCGGGAACCACGCACGAACTGGAAGAAGGCTTCGCACCTATTATCTTCAGTCCGGATGGGCGCACGGTGCTTTCGGAGCGTGAAGACGACCTCGTGGATATCTGGGATGTGACCACCGGGCAAAGCCGCGTGACGCTCAATCACGATACACGCGGCGGCTCAACTAAAGATGTTCTTAAATCTGTCTTCCTGATGGGCACACGCCATTTCCTGTCGCTTCAGGCCGACTTCAGCTCCGATGGTCGTTACATCATTACCGTCAACGGCGACAAGTCACCCAAACTCTGGGACGCCTCCACAGGCAATTTGAAAACGAAGCTGCCCGTCACCGAGCGTATCTATCGCGCCGCCTTCAGCCCCGATGGGCGAACGCTGGCGACGACGGAGTTACAGGGGGCGATTACGCTCTGGGATGTCGAAACCGGGCAGCCGAAAGGAACTATCACCAAGCAGCGGAGTGAGTACGCATTTCCCGGCTTGATGTTTAGCCCTGACGGACGCCTGGCCGTCACGTTTCTGTTTGAAGACACAAAACTCTGGGATGTCGCCACCGGCAAGCTGAAACTGATGCTGCCGAAAAGCGAAGCGAACGATGCTGCCTTCAGTCCGGATGGACGCTTTGTCGCCACCGCTTCAGGTGACAGTAAATCCACCGCAAGAATCTGGGATGTTGAGACCGGAGAGGTCAAAACGACTTTGCCGCCTTCAAAGGATCGTGCGGAATCCATCATCTACAGCCCGGATGGACATCTCGTCGTGACGACCAGCGATAAAGGCGTAAAATTGTGGGACGCTGCAACAGGCGAACTGCTCGCCTCGCTCGACGAGGCGCGTTATCCCGTGACCTTCAGCCCCGAAGGAAAGATGCTTGCGACAGGCGGGCGCAAAGATACAGCGATGTTATGGGAGTTAGCTGTGAGGAACTGACGCTTTCCGTCGCACTTAATCCCCTGAATATCGTCCGTGCTAAACTGTGAGAGCAATTCATCAAGCCAGCCAGTCGAATAACTGAGACATGGGATTTGAAAATAATGCCGTATTCAAATAATGGCGATCTCGAACATCTCGTTGAGCAGATAACCGATGTCATTGTCGCTCGGTTAAACGGCGACCGCGAGGAGCAAGCCGCTCTGTGCGGTTGCACCAACGAGTGCTTCAATCGCTGCCCTGAGCGAATGCACAGGATCGTGGACGCGGGTGGGGCGCGCATCGGGCTGGTGCTGGGCGAGACGGCTTCGGCCAGAGATTGGGCGAGTTTGATTGACCACACGCTCTTGAAGCCGGAAGCGACCGAAAGCGATATCAGGCGTTTGTGCGAAGAAGCCGCGCAGTTCCGTTTCGCCTCTGTCTGCGTCAATCCAACATGGGTTCGGGCATCCGCCTGCCACCTGCGCGGCACGAATGTTCCCGTTTGCACCGTGATCGGTTTTCCGCTCGGCGCGACGCTTGCTGATGTGAAGGCTTACGAAGCGCGCCGCGCGATTTTTGATGGTGCGCGCGAAGTTGACATGGTCATCAACATCGGCGCGCTCAAGAGCGGAGACGATTGCGCCGTCGAGCATGACATCCATTCGGTCGTCGCGGTCGCGCACGAGTATGACGTGATCTGCAAAGTGATTATCGAGACGGCGCTGTTGACGGATGATGAGAAGGTGCGCGCCTCGCTCGCGGCCAAACGCGCGGGCGCAGATTTCGTCAAAACTTCCACAGGCTTTGCCAAAGGCGGCGCGACCGTCGCCGACATCGCGTTGATGCGCCAGGCTGTCGGCTCGGAGTTAGGCGTCAAGGCTTCCGGCGGCGTCAAAGGCCTGGAGGACGCGCGCAAGATGGTCGAGGCCGGAGCGACGCGCATCGGCGCAAGCGTCGGCGTCAAGATCGCGCAGGAAGCTGCGGGCGCGAAGCCGACATCCTCGGCGATAGCATACTAAAGAATGCAAAATTAAAAATGTAAAGCGCAAAAATAATGAGGCGGAAACCACTCTTCAATGAAAGTGGTTTCCGCCTTCCTTTTGCATTGCTAATAGTTTACTACAACGTGGTT
>JACCVS010000210.1 GCA_013698055.1 Acidobacteriota bacterium | reverse complement strand
TCCGCAAACAAACTCTGGCTCGGGCGATAACGCGCCTCGATGTTGAGCGGCGAGAAGCGACGGGGCACGCCGCCATAAGAGAAGCCGGAAAAGGTGTTGATCGGATAGAACTGGTTGCGCTGACCGGGAATCAGCGCGCCGCCGAAATATGGATCGAAGAAATACTTGCCGCGCAGCGTGATGGTCAGAGCTTCGTAAGGCTGGCTGGAAAGAGGAACCTTCGGACGATTCGAGGATTGCTCGGCCTTCTGATTGACATTCTCCGTCGAGCGGCGCGTGAAGAAGCGATTCGTAATGCCGAACTCTATCTCGTTGGTGTCAGCAATAGTGTCCTGATAATCAAAGCGAATGATGCGCTCGAAATTCGAGATGCCTTCGACCTTGCGATAGATAAAGTAAGGCTCAATCACGTGGCGGAAAAAGAACGAGCCGTCGCTGTGCCGAAAGTTGCGCGCCAGCGCGGGCGGCCTCGCGTCCAGTTCAAACTCTCCGTAGCCGCGCACGACATCGCGGCTCAGGATCAAACGCGTCGCCGGATCAATCGAGTTCGAGTAGTAAGTCGCGCGCAAGCCCGCAGTCGCCGTCACAGACCAGCCACCGAAATGGACGGGAACGGAAAAGCGCGGATGCACGTCGAGGCGCTGCACGATGGAAGGCGAGACGATTGGTTCGCCTTTAACATCGCGGCGGAAGAGGTCTATGTCGTCAATCGTCTCCTTGCGGCTAACGCCTTCGAGGCCACCTTCAAAGGAGAAATAAACCGGGAGACGCTCGAAGAAGCGCAACGCCGATGGGCGCTTGTCGAGCGTGACACTGGGAAGCTGCCGCGTGCGGATGCGCGCGTTGTTAATCGAAGTGACCTGCGAGCGCGCGAGGAAGTTAAAGCTGTAGTCGTCGAAGTTTTTATTGATGAAGACCTGCGAGCGTTCTTCCGGCGAGATGGCTTGCTGAATCGAATCCGAGAAGACCTGACGAAAGGCCAGGCTTGAGGTGATGTTGACATCCGCGGCGGCGAGAAATCCGTTCGGAAAGTAATGCACGCCTTCCATGTAAAAGCTCGACCCGCCTTGATCCGCGTTTTCAGGACTCTCTTTCGCGCCGAAGATGCGATCCTTGACGGTGTAGAAACCAAGGTTAAGATAGGAGCGCGAATTGGCGCGCGTCCGCACGTCGAGTCCCAACCCTATGCCCCGCCCTGTGTAGATGTCGTTGCGAAGGGTGGCGTCAGCCGCGCGTCCCAGCGTTTGATAATAAGCGTTTGAGAGGCGAAAGCCTTTGTTGCCCGAGCCGCTGAAGGTCGGCGTCAAAAATCCTGACGCGCGGTCGCGTCTCTTAATCGAGACGGAAGCATACGGGAGATACAGAACGGGCACGTTCTTAACGCGGAAGGTCGGAGATTTAATCCGCACGCGGTCGCCGGTTTTAATCACGGCGCGTTTCGTTTTAAAGCTCCACTTCGGCACGTTGTCTTCGCAGGCGGTAATCTCGGCGTTGATGGCGACGATGGTGTCGTAACTTACACGTTCGACACTGTCGGCTGTGAAGTAAATGACCGTGCCGTCCTGCGTCTGGTTCGTGAAGCCGGTCGAGTTAACGAAGAAGCCCGTCTTGGTTCGATAGTTCCACTCGGCGCGCGTGCCCGTGATGCGCTGCTGGTTGCCCTGATCGAAGACGACGTTGCCTTCGGCGACGACGCGGTTACTCGCCTCGATAACCGTCACCTTATCAGCCTGCAAGCGAAACGTGCCGATGCGCGCATCAACGTTGCCTTCCGAAACGGTGACGAGCGCATCTTTCGGGCCTGACGTGGTCTGCTTTTCGGCAGTGACGGTCAAATCTTCCGTGCCCTGCGCGCCGTCCGCACTTTTCGCGGGCAGTTGGGGACGAACAGGTTGTTCCTGTGTCAGAGGGTTGACGTTCGGCGTATCCGTGATGGGATTCGTGACCTGACGATCAACGGGATTCGTCTGCTGGGCGAGCGCAGACAGACCTGCGGCAAGGCAGAGCAAGAGGATGAACGTGAGCCGGGCGCAATTTTTTTTCACGGAAAGACCTTTGCCCAAGGATGAAACTGAAGACCTCCAGCGGCTTGAACCGAGGCCGCGAATCTCCACCTTTGCGGGGTCGTGAGAAGTGCGCGCCATTCTGCCTGAAGAGCGTGGCGATGCTAACACGGAAATAGCAGAATTCATAAGTCAGTCAAAAGGCAGGAGTCAGGATTCAGAATTCAGAAGTCAGAATAAAATCAAAAGCGGGTTGCAGCCTCTTCATTCCGGCTCCTGACTTCTGGATTCTGAATCCTGTCCCTTGTGCTATCTTTCAATCATGGTCGCTGAGGAAGCATCGAGTTTGCGCCTGATGATCGTCGCGGGCGAGGCTTCGGGCGATGCTCATGCCGCCGCGCTTGTCAACGCATTGCGCGAAGAAGCGCCAGATGTAAAGTTCGAGTTCTTCGGCGCGACGGGCGCGTTGATGCGCGAGGCGGGTGTTGAGCCAGTTGTGCGCTCGGACGAGCTGGCGATTATGGGGCTGGCCGAGATAGCCCAGGCATTGCCGAAATTCTGGCGTGCGTTTAAGGCTCTGAAGCAATCGGCGATTGAACGCCGTCCGCACGTCGTCATCCTCGTTGACTGGCCGGATTTCAATTTGCGTCTGGCTCGCGCTCTTCACCGGCTGGGGTTGCGTGTCATCTACTACATCAGCCCGCAGCTCTGGGCGTGGCGCTCTCATCGCGTTCGCAACATCCGGCGCGACGTTGATCTCCTGCTCAGTATTCTTCCCTTCGAGCCTGAGTGGTACAAGGAACGCGGTGTCGAGCACGTTGAATTCATCGGCCACCCGCTGACAGGCCAGGTTAATCCGCGCTATGAGCGCGAAGAGTTTTGCCGCCGCAATAATCTTGATTCATCGCGCCCCATCATCGCTCTTTTGCCCGGCAGTCGCCTTAAGGAACTCGAACGCATCCTGCCCGAGATGCTGGACGCGGCGAACATCGTCTCGCGCGACCGCCCTGAAACGCAGTTTGTCATCGCGCTCGCCGCCAATCGCTCGCGCGCGGAAGCAAACGCAATCATCGAAGCCGCTGCCGCCCGGAACAACTCGCACGTTGCGGGCAATCTGCATGTCACACAGCACGAGACGCGCGAGGCGCTCGCAGCGGCGGACGCGGCAGCCGTCGCCAGCGGCACAGCCACGCTCGAAGCCGCATTGATAGATACGCCGTTTGTCATCGTCTATAAAGAATCATTCATCAACTGGCACACACTCGGACGACTCATCAGCGCCGAGCACTTCGGCTTGATAAACTTAATCGCGGGCGAGCGGCTTGTGACGGAGTTGATGCAGAACGATTTGACCGGAGAGCGACTGGCGGAAGAATTCAAGACATTATTGGATAGAGAGCGAAACGAAACTGCCCGCACTCGCCTTAAAGAAGCAGCCGCGCGACTCGGCACAGGCGGCGCATCACATCGCGCAGCACGCGCCATTCTCAAGGCGCTTCGTGAATGGAGTTCTGCGAAGGCACAGAAATAAAGCGCAGGTGAATTAACGCTCGTATATCAGCGCGTCCCGTCTATTTTTTCCTGCAATTCTTTCAATTGCCGGCGCAGCTCTTTAAGCTCTTCGCGCATCTGCGGCAGGCGATTCACGTGAGCGTTGATTCGCTTGTATTCACCCAGCGGCTGCACGGGGATACCCCACCAGACGCCCGCGCGCACGATCTTGCCCGGCAGGATTCCGGCCTTTGAGCCAATGATCGCGCCGCTCTCGACGCGGGCATGATCGCCCAATCCCACCTGCCCGCCGATGACGGCATCGTCCTCGATAACGGTGCTGCCGGAGATTCCCGTCTGCGCGGCGATGACGACGCGCTCGCCGATCTCGACGTTGTGCGCGATCTGCACGAGGTTGTCTATCTTCGTCGCGCGCCCGATGCTTGTAGCCCCGAGCGCACCGCGATCAATGCACGTGCAAGCTCCGATCTCCACGTCGTCCCCGATAACCACCGTCCCGATCTGCGGAAACTTGTGCCGAACATTTTTCTCATCAGGCACGTAGCCGAAGCCGTCCGCGCCGATAATCACGCCTGCATGAAGAATAACGCGCTCGCCTAAACTAATGCCGTCGTAAAGCACCACGTTCGGATGAATCACAGAGTCACGCCCGATATGAACCTCATCGCCAATGATTACGCCTGAAAGAATCTGCGTTCCCGCACCGACGCTCACGCCCTCTCCGATTTCGACCCACGCCCCGACGAAAACGCCTTCGCCCATTTTCGCGCTCGCAGCCACAATCGCCGTCGGGTGAATCCCGGCCTCACGCCGCTTCAGTGGATGCAGCAACTCCGCGATCAGCGCAAAGGCGAGCTTCGGACGCTTCACTTCGATGATGCACGTCGCTTCAATTTGTGCGCCCTCCGGCACAATCAGGCACGAAGCTGTGGACGAGAGCGCATTTTCAAGCAGCTTACCGTCCTCGATGAAAGCGATTTCGCCTTTGCCCGCGCGCTCGACACTGGCGAGTCCTCTAATCAAAATGGTTCGGTCGCCGACAACGCGCCCGCCAACGTGCGCTGCAAGTTCGGCAACTGTTATTTCTCTCGTCTCTTTGCTCATATAAATTCAGACTGCTGGCGACTCATCATCAATTATTGTGCGCTCGCTCCTCCGAGCACGTGAAAAGCCGCGATGTGAGTCGCGGATGAAGCCGATGAGATGCTGGACGTTTACATCGTCAAGCCGCGCCATCTCGCCGAGCGCGTCTTCAAGGGCCAATTGGCTGCGAAACAAAATCTGGTAAGCCTGCTTCAGAGAGCGCCGCGTCTCCGTTGAGAATCCTGCGCGCCTTAACCCAACCGAGTTCAGCCCACGCACGCGCGGCGGGTTGCCGTCCGTAATAAAAAACGGAAGCACATCCTGCACGATCTTCGACTTGCCGCCAACCATCGCGTAACGCCCCATCCGCACAAACTGGTGACAACCCACGTTGTTGGAGAGAAAAACGTGATCTTCCACTGTGATGTGTCCGGCAAGAGCTACTTCGTTGGCGAAGATGTTGTCATCGCCAATCAGGCAGTTATGCGCGATGTGGACGCCGATCATCAGGAAGTTGCGCGAGCCGATAATCGTCGCCTCTCCTTCGCCGCTCGCGCGATGCAGCGTCACGCCCTCACGAATGAGGTTATCGTCTCCGATGACGAGGCGGCTCTTTTCATCCTTGAATTTCACGTCCTGCGGGGTGCCGCCGAGAACGGCGTGCTCGAAAACACGATTGCCTCGCCCTAAAGTTGTGAACTGCTTGATGACAACATGAGAAGCGATCTCGCAGCCATCGCCTATGACCACAGCATCCTCAATGACAGCATACGGCCCGACGCTCACGCCAGCGCCGATTTCGGCGCGTGGGCTGATAACGGCTGTCGGATGAATGCTCATCTGCACATGGTAAATGGTTAATAGCGAATGGTAAATGAAGAAAACCAGTCTCTATTCGCTATTTACCGTCCAATATTCATCGGTTTTTCCGCTTGCCTTTAACCCCTGCCCTCACTATCATGTCACGCTGCGTGTCTTTGTGCGACTAAGTGTGCCAAAGCGGCAGATATTAATGCGTGTTTTCATTAGGGTTATTCGGGCGCGTTTTTCCATCTTCCAGAGCGCCCACTAAGGAGAATGAGTTTTGTTTAGTGATCAATTTCGCAGGGGCGAATCGGAAAAGGGCAGATTCAGCGGAGTGAAAACCTCCAAAATGATCTCTGGCCTTTCGGATGTCGCTTGGAAAGTCTTTCAATCGGTGAACCGACGGTTGCCGGAAGGCGAGGCCATTCGCCCGAAGTGGGCACCGGGTCCGCTCCTGAAATCTTACGAGCGGACCTCGCCGCCTTTGGGCTTCCCGCGCGAGACCGACAGCCTTTGCCCGCGCTGCGTTAAGGAAGTCCGCACCGCCGTCATCTCTGGCGAGACTCCGCTCGAAACCCTGATGCACCAGCATCCCGGCGAAATCAAAGCACAGATTCTGGAAGAGAACGGCCAGGTCATCATGCGAAAGACTTGCCCCAAGCACGGCGAGTTTACGGATGTGATGGCGACCGACCCGAAGTTTTTGGAGCGCATCGAATCGCTCTTCTACGGGCGTGATTTCCGCTCGGCTGAAGACAAGAGCATTCACAAGCACGGAACCTCTAACATCAAGTTCGGACGCGGCGCAGTTTTGACTGTTGACTTAACGAACCGCTGCAACATGATGTGCGACCCGTGTTTTATGGACGCCAACCAGGTCGGCTATGTTCACGAGCCGACGTTTGAAGACGCGAAGGCTATTCTTGATCGCGCAGTCAGTTTCAAGCCGCGCCGCCAGATCATCATTCTCTTTTCGGGCGGTGAGCCGACGCTCTCACCCTACTACCTTGAAGCCGTCGCTTACGCCAGGAAGATCGGCTTCTACCGCATCCTGGCTGCGACCAACGGCATCCGCTTCGCCGAAGACATAGAGTTCTGCAAGGCCGCGAAAGAGGCCGGGCAGCATGGCGTCTATTTGCAATTCGACGGCGTTTCCGAAGAGAAGAATAAGCACAGAGGTGTCGGCAATCTCTTTGACGTGAAACTGCGGGCGATTGAGAATCTGGCTTCGGTGGGCATCAAGGTGACGCTGGTGACGACCATCGTCAACACGATCAACAACGACGCCATCGGCCAGATCGTCGAGTTCGCGGCGAAGAACATAGACAAGGTTCAGACCATCGCCTTTCAGCCCGTTTCTTTCACCGGGCGAGATGAAGATGTCCCTGACGACGTTCGCATCAAGCAACGCTACACGCTCGCCGGGATGACGCACGATCTCAAGGATCAACTCGGTGGACGGCTCCAACCGCTTCGCGATTGGTATCCGCTCTCAAGCTATTCGGCATTCACGAGCGTGATGGATATGTTGCAGGGAGCGGATGCGCCCTGGGGATGGTCTAGCTGTAACTGCCACCCGAACTGCGGCATCTTCACCCTCATTGTCGTCAATCGCAAAACGGGCGAGTTCAGTTCCCTCTTCGACTGCTTCGACTACGAACAGTTCATGAAGGATGTGGCGGTCATCACCGACACTGCGCGCGGCAAGAAACTCTCTTACGCGCAATTGGGCATGGCGATCATGCGAAACTTCGACGCGCAACGTGCGCCCGAAGGCTTCCCGATCTCGCAGATCATCAATCTCTTCAAGCCGTCTTCGACGAATTCTAACTCGGATCGCAACGACCGCATGAAGGCGCAAACCGCGACGGAAGATTCGGGCGATATGTGGCGCGTGCTCTGTGTGGAAGGCATGTGGTTTCAGGACTTGTTCAATTACGACTTCCGCCGCACGGAGATGTGCGTGATTCCTTACGGCACGCAGGACGGCGAAATCTCCTTCTGCGCTTACAACACTGGCGTCGGTTGGCGGCAGATTATCGAGAACATGCACAAGACCGCCAGTCTCAGCGAATGGTACGAGGAGCATGGTCGCCACGCCGTCTATGCTAAGGGCAAGGCCGTGCCCGGCATTGATAGAAAACACTCGCTCA
>JACCVS010000186.1 GCA_013698055.1 Acidobacteriota bacterium | reverse complement strand
CGCCCCGGTCAAGGATCATGGATGGATCGTGGAATGCGTTCAGGTGAACCGACCCGCCTTGAATACCTGCTTCACGAAATCGATGCCCAAAGGATTTTGGATTATCTTCGTAGTCCGGGCAATTATTACATCTTCGAGTGCTTCAACACGGGGAAAGGCTACTTTCAAGTAACCAAAGCATATCTGAAAATCGTGCGAATAGATTAGTGCCCGCCTGTTTGGGGCCGTAAATCATACGCGCTAGTGTTTTCCGTCTGCGCCCGGGTGGTGTTCACGATTAAGAGAGCGCACCCGAAACCTGCGAAGCGCGACCTTCCGAACCCTCGCGACTGACGATGAAGGAGAGAATCATGCGAAACCTTTTGTTGACGCTCATACTATTGCTACCAATTTCGGCGAACAGCGCGGTTGCCCAGGAGACACGCTTTATATCCTCTCCGACATTAATAGTGATGGAAGCTCTTCCCCAGCAGCCCACTTACCAGATGCTCTGTAGGGGCGGCCCCGGGTCATTTTTCAAAAATATAGGCTCTAGTCGGGCTTCCAGTGGGGAAACGATTGTGACCTATGAACTGGTCTTCACTCCCAGTCCGCAGGCTGCCGGCTCAAATGGTCAAGGGATTGAACCCCTCCAATGCTCATGGATTGACCGGCCTGTGAATAATCGGGAGCCGTATGCCATCAGGTTCGATACGCCCTCCAATGCACAACTCAAGCAGAAGCTTCATGGAAGTGCGGTGGACACTTCACCTACAGCGGCTGAAAGATACCCCGATGCCCTCACGATTCCAGAGTATATGAAGGATAAGAATCGCTACTGGAGCTTCTTCGTTTATAACACCGGAAAAGGCTACCTCCTGGCGACCTACAGCAAGCATTTCAAACCACGCATCCGCAAGGAGGATCAAATTCGTATTCCCCCTACAAAACCCGTGAAGGTACCTGACCTCATCACTACTCCGAAACCTTGATAGCGTGAGAATAGATTGAGCAGCAACCTGTTTGTTAAAAGCATTCAACTATCTTGGGGCTAATGTCCTACTGAGCGAGAAGGTAAAGGCATGATAAGGCCGGATTGAAATCTGTTCTGCTTGACAGACAGAATCTCGAGAAAGTCATTGCGCTTTTGCCCCGAACGCCCGATGTTACTCGGCAGGGAGAAACCACAATGCGTATTTTTATTAGATCTCTTGCAAAAGGCGGGCTCGGCGAAGATGTCACCCACTAAATCATTGGCTTTTGTGTTCGGTCAAAGTGGCTTTTGCAAGAGGTCTATTATTTGTATTTGCCATTACTCTTTACCTTTGTTCTTCATTATCGGAGCTTTTTCTACTCTTCTTGCATCACTTTCCCCAATTATCTCCGCCTTGTGGCCGGGAATACTGAACTCATCTTTGAGCTTCTGCAACAGCCAGAGGGGTTTTCCTTTTTCAGCGCGGCCTTTCATCCTGAACAATCGCCACTCACCTTTCAAGCGTTCGCCATCTAGCCGAAATCGCAGGGAGCCTTTGCTCATGCTTTCAGTTGGAGTCCCTTCAGTTAACTCAAAAGTCCCGATGTCCCAGCGATAAACCTGACCCGCGCCGTAGTGACCTTCGCTGATTTCGCCAACGTATGTCAGGTAGGAGACAGAGTGATCTTCGACCTCGACGGCCAGCCTCTTCATGCTCGGATCGAGCGACGGGCCTTTCGGAACTGCCCAACTCTTCAACACACCGCCCATCTCCAAACGAAAATCCCAATGCAGATGGCTGGCATGATGTTCCTGTACGACGAACCTTGATTCCTTTTTCACGACACCCGTCTTACTCCATCTTTAACCTTTTGACTGGCCATTGCTGTCGCTGTTTGTGTGCCACCACGCAGCGAGAGCGAGGCCGGAGCCGAGCAGGAGCGCGCCTGTGATGAGCGGATGCAGCGTTGCTTTCGTGTACAGGCTGCTCTCCGCAACGTGCCCGTCATAGCCGCCACGCTCTCTTAAATCTTCCGACGCATGATACAGCCCATCTTTCCTATCTTCAGACGATGGCTGTTCCGTCTGCTGTATGTCAAAGAGCGCTGCTTTCATCACCTTGTCCGTCAATCGCGGCGCGTACTCGCCCGAAACGGAAATAGCTTTGCCACCAGCGCCGACGAAGACATCGCGCTCTGGATGCTCTGCGCTGTAGAGAATCGCTTCGGCCACCGTTTCCGGCGCGTAGACCGGGGGAGGATTCTGCGGCTCGACAGACAGGTAGTTTTTGGCGTGATCCTTGTAAGGCGTGTCAATCGCGCTCGGCTTGATGAGCGTGACGGAGATGGGCGCGCCTTCCTCTTCCAATTCCATCCTGAGCGCGTCCGTGTATCCTTTCACTGCGTGCTTCGAGGCGCAGTAAGTTCCCTGAAGCGGGATGGCGCGATCCGACAATGAGCTTCCGACATTGATAATTGCCCCACCTCGCTTTCGTAAATGCGTGGCGGCAACACGCGAGCCGTGAACCAATCCCCAGTAGTTCGTTTCAAAAAGCTGGCGATGATCATCCATTGAAACATCCAGCACGCGCCCGTAAATTGAGACGCCTGCATTGTTGACCCAGGTATCGAATCCACTGAATTTTTGAATAGCTGCCTCAGCGATGCGCCGGACATCCGCTTCCTGTCCGACATCAGCCACGACATAAATCGCTTGGCCGCCAGCCACAGTAATCT
>JACCVS010000178.1 GCA_013698055.1 Acidobacteriota bacterium | reverse complement strand
CCGGTGGTGGAGTTCGCGCGCGTCTTCGCGCCCGGAGCGCAGGCCGAAGAACTGGCGAAGGTAATCGAGCGCGGCGACATTGATTTCATGCCGGAGAGTGAGCGCGGCGGGACGTTTCAACTGGCCAAAGGGCCGAGCGCAACTTTCGAGTTGGGGCGCGCGGGACTCGCCATGCGCATCCCTGAGCGCATGAGCGGCAGCTACAAGATTCGCCCGTCGGCTTTTCAAATTGAGTTCAACTCCGGCGAGGAGTTAGAGGGTTGCAAGCGTCTTTTTGTCCTCGTCTGCAATCGCGTCATCGGCGTAGATGTTTCCGACGAGCGAGTTGACGTGCGACTGCCGGGCAAATTATTCGATCTATGCGTGGAGTTTGAATGAAGAGCAGAATACAGGGATCAATCAAAAGCAGGAGTCAGAAGTCAGAAGTCGGAAGCCAGAAGAGACTGAGGACAACGCGGCACGAGGCACGAATCTGGCTAGCAACCATCCTCTGCGTGCTGGCGGCGATGGCTCCGTCGGCCAACGGACAGCAGCAAGTCTCGCCTGCGAGAGATACCGAAAGCGATGCGGCGGAGCTTTACCAATCGCTGCTCGATCTACAGAATCCCTGGACGGTGATGTGTGTTGCCGCGCACCCGGACGATGAGGACGGGGCGACGCTGACGGTGCTGAGGCGCAAGCACGGGGCGCACACGGTGACGGTCTTTTCTACTTACGGCGAGGGCGGGCAAAACGCCACGGGGCCGGAACTCTACGAAGAACTCGGCGCGATTCGTGCGCGCGAGACTGAAGAAGCATCACGCATTCAAGGCTCTGAAGCCTACTTTCTGGGCTTGCAGGATTTCGGCTTCTCGAAATCCTCTGCCGAAGCATTTCGCTTTTGGGGACATGAAGAAGCGCTCAGCCGCATGGTTCTCAAAATCCGCCAACTCCGCCCTGATGTCATCATCACCAATCACGACACCACGAGCGGGCACGGTCATCATCAAGCTACAGGGCGGCTCATCCTCGAAGCCTTCGATGCAGCGGCAGATTCGCGCCGCTTTCCCGAACAATTGCGCGGCGGGGTGAGAGTCTGGCAAGCGCAACGTCTTTTCGTTCGCATCGGCTCCCCCGGCGGAACACAAAACAAAGCGGCGGAAGACGAAGCGCAACGCGCGGGCAAGCTAATTTCTATCAACCGCAATGAGCGCGACGACGTGCGCGGCACGACCTACGCCGAGCAAGCCCTGCGCGCCCTGCAAAGACACGCCTCGCAAGGCCCCTGGCCGCAAACCATCCCTGCGAGTTGGGCGGCATCCACGATTCGCTATAGCCTCGCCCGCTCTGCCAAGAATGCTGCGCCGCTTCCTCCAAACGCTCAAACATTCCTCGACGGCCTTAGTCTTCCCCGAAAACTTGCGGACGAACTTATGCCGCTGGCGGCAAAAGCTATGCTGCCGCTCTACTCTGCCAACGGGCATGACAACAACAACCTTCTCAGCGCGCTTATCTCTGCGCGAAAAGGCGGATTATTTGCCGGGCGTACAGACGCGAGCGAGAGGGCGCGCTTTCAATTGATGGTTGAGCGATTGAACCGCGCGCTCGTCGTGGCGAGCGGAATTAAAGCGACGCTCACTCCGCAGGGTGATGCGCTCATTCCCGGCACAACCACAAAGGTTTCTCTCAAAATCTCAAACGATGGCGATGCCACCGCGCAGATTCGCGGCATCAATTTGCGCGGATTGCGGCTATCAAGCAGATTAAAGTTTCCCCAAACCCTCACGCCGGGCAAGGCCATTAACGTCGAGCTTCAGGCATCTACTCCGCGCACGGCCAGCATCAGTGTCCCGCACGCGGAGCATCTTTATGACGGCAAACTCCTCGGCGAAGAACTAGCCGCCCGCATCAACGTCGAGATTGATAGAGCAGCTTTTCCCGTCGACGCAATGATGCGGATTGATGTCGCGCCTGCTGTCGAAATCGCCAGCATCACGCCGTCAACTCTTGTCCTGAGACCGGCGACGCCCGGACAAGCTGGATTGTCTTCCGATCTCACCCTCAGTCTCGGTTCTCAGCCAAGCGCCCCGTTTACTCTTCGCCTGGTTAATCATCAAAACGAGACCTTCAGGGGAGAAATAGTTATCGGAGCGCTGCCTGCTAAAAATGCGGAGCGAGGTCTGGCGATTACGCTCGCAGCCAATGAATCACGTGAGGTGAAGGCGCAGCGGCTCGGCAATTTTACCTTAGTGAAAGATTCTGTGAACGGCAGGGAGCATCCTGTCCCCAACGTTGTCACCTTCAGCGTTGTCGAGGCTGGCAGCTCAACTCCTGTGACACAAAAGAAAGTCCGCATTATTTATAGCGATGCTCGCGTCGCCGACAATCTGCGCGTCGGATACGTTCGCAGTGTTGACGATACTTTACGAAACGCGCTCGGCGCGCTCGGCGTCGAAGCTACAGAATTAAAGGTTGATGATGTGCG
>JACCVS010000158.1 GCA_013698055.1 Acidobacteriota bacterium | reverse complement strand
TGAGCGCAAACTTGCGCCCCGGCCCCGAAAGAACCGGCGTTTCAGCCCTGCGCGCTTTGCGATCCATCGCCCAACCGCCAATGACGAGCGCGAGCAAGGCTTCGACCACCCACGTCGCGAGCCACAGATTTCTCGTTGGCTGCTGTGCGGCGACGAACGTCGCGCAAAGCGCTGTCGCGCCCATCAAGACTCCGCCCCAGCCCGGCACGGCTGTAAACGACGAAGCGCGCTCCATCGTCTCGCGGATGAACCTGAGATTGTCCATTGCGCGGTCGTGCAAAGCCGGAGGCTCTTCCGTGACCTGTGATGGGAATTGGTGAATCGAGGCCATAAGACGGATGATACGCTGAACTATCATTTTGTCAAGTACTTTATTTTATAAAGCCGATTCCCAAAACACATCAATTGATAAAGTTTTGGAAACGTGTCGAGCTATCAGTTAGGGAATCGGTTCTTACACAATTCCGGTTTGTTATATAGTCTATGAAGTGCGCTGCCAATCAAAGTCGCGGCGCCAAGCCCATGCGCCGTAAGAGGTCTGAAAAGCGCGCGTCGCACGGCAAATTATTCCATTTCGGTTCGCCTTTCAGAAAAGCCATTTTCGAGTCGCGCTGCTCATCCCCCTTGTCCAACCAAGCCAGCGCTTTGTCCGTTTCGCCAAGCCCATTGTAAATAAGCGCGATGTTGTAAGGGTGATATAACGCGCGGTTGACAATTTCATCAATTCTTCAAGCGTAGAGAGAAGCTTCGAGGGAATCGTCACTTGAAATCTGTGATGAGCACAACCTCGCTGGTCAAAGCGCCGCGCGCGCAGGCGAGTTGTTTGCCGTCGCGCGACCAATCGAAACCGTAGATGTGATCCGACGAAAAGCCCGTCAACTGTTGCAGCGTGCCGCCGCTAACAGGCTTGCTCCAGATGTTGGAGACGCCATTGCGTTTATCTATGTAAGCGATGCTGCCGCCGTCGGGCGTCCACTTAATCTCAGTCGGGAAGATGACGTTCGGAGGAATGTCCAGCATCTTGACGGGCGCGCCTTTTTCGGCGGAGAGGACGGCAATCTTCCAAGGGGATTTCAGTTCATCGCGGTAGTAGCAGGCGATGAATTTTGCGTCGGGCGAGATGGTGGGCAAGATCGCACTTTTGTCTGTTAATTGCACGCGGTTGCTGCCGTCAATGTTCATCTTCCACAAAGTTGTCCTGCCGGAGATTGCCGAGCTTGAAACGATCCATGCCCCGTCGGGCGAAACCTGCGCGTAAGATTCTTGACCGCTTTGAGTCAACTGTTTCAAATCGCCGCCTTCAATCTCCAACCGCCAGAGGTTTCGTTCGCCGTTCACTTCAGAGACGAAGAAAACATATCGCCCGTCGGGTGAGACGGATGGTTCTTCATAGGTGTTCAAGCGATTACTCAACAGCCTTTGATTTGTGCCGTCGGCATTGACCATCCAGAGTCCTTCTTTGCCATTCGTGTTTGACGTGTAAATGATCGCGCTGTGGTCTGGCGTCCAGAGCAGGCCACCTAAACCGTCATACTTGTTAAAGGTGAGTTGTCTGGCTTCACCATTCGAGCTTTCGTTCGCGTTAAGCCAGATGCTCGAAAGCTTCTCGAATTGCAAGGTGACGAGCGCATCTGATGCGCTTGTCAAACTCACGCCGCCGTAGTTGCTTAAATCGTTTGTGATGCGACGCGCTTCGCCGCTTGTGTAAGAAAGATACCAGAGTTGCAAAGCGGCGTTGGGCGCTTGATCTCTGGCGACCAAGATCAGACCGCTACCGTCTTTGAGCCATGCAACTTGTTCGACGGCTTTCCAGATTTGCGAACCGATTAATTTCTCCGTGCCGTCCTTGACATCAATTCCGACCACGCCCACACGCTGCGCGAGTCCACCCGCGCCGCAAGCGATTTTTTGACCGTCGGGCGACCATGCAGGCCCGTCGAAATTATAAAAGTCGTCTCCATGACGCGCGGCGAGCGTGCGCTCTCCCGTTCCGTCCACGTTGGCAATCATCAAAGCTTTTTCTCCTGCGCTTGAGCCGCGTATGAAAGCGATTTGCTTGCCGTCTGGCGAAAACGTGACGGGGCTGTCCACATCCGTCAAAACTTTATTCGGCGTGCCGCCAAGCGCGGGCACAGAGTAAAGCACGCCGATGGAATTGTTCATCTGCTTGATGATGTAATACAGAAAATTTCCATCCGGCGAGAAAGTTGTCCCGAAGTAGCGCACGTCAGCGGCCGGAACAACCTCTTGATGGTTGCTTTGCGTCGCGGTTTGCTCAATCCAGAGTCCTTGCCCCCCGTCCGCGCTCAAGACATAGGCGATGTATCTGCCGTCCGGCGAAATAATCGCGCGGCGCGCTTGACGCGGAGTCGTCAACCGCGTGAGCTTCATTTTTTGAAAAGGCGACGTGGCTTCCTTGCGCCCGAAGATTTTGTCGAAACGAAAGATGACAACCGCGCTCGTCACGATCAAGGCTGCGAGGAGCAAGACGGGCACCACTCGGCGATGCTTGATGACACCTTTAAGTGCCAGCGCGTTTGGTGAATTCTGAAGCGGCGTGACGTCAAGTATCAGTTGCGGTGGCTGATTCTGCGCGAGATGAAATGTGTGGTCTAGCGCGGCGGGCGCGTTCGTTGCGGCGGCGTCTGGCACGTTGCTGTTGCTATTGATCGTCGTCGTGAGGCTCGAACCCGCATCTTCGCTCTCGTCCGCGACCTCGAATTCTTCTTCGATCACGACGCGCGCCAGCGTGTGCTTCTCGATGACGAACCCCGCGTCTTCATCCCAGAATTCTCTGACTTCGGCGACGAAGCGATAGCCTCTGCGTGGAATCGTTTTGATGTAGCCGCCATCGGGGGAATGTTGTTCGAGTGCCCGGCGTAGCACGTGGATGTTCTGCGTCAGGTTGGACTCTTCGACAATCGCGTCGGGCCACAAGATTTCGAGCAGCTCATCCTTTTCCAGCACCTCGCCGTGGCGCTCGACCAGCAGCAATAGCATGTCGAAGGTCTTCGGCATCAACGCCACAGGCTCACCGTCGCAGAGCAACAGGCGATTCGAGACATCAATACGAAAGACGCCGAAGTCGTAAAAGTGGCGAGTTTGTTTCACTTTCACGGTCATGAGAACTTCCTGAGAACTAAATGAGCGTTTCTTGAGGACTTCTGGCGGCGCATTTCCGCATAGTGTGCGCCAGCAAGCTAAATGGTCAACGCGAACGGGAGATAGCGACCGAAAACGCGCCGATTGTAGCACGGTTAGGGCAAGGCGGAATACGCAAGTTTAAGGTTCACTGCATAAAAGTTTGACAAGCTCGAAAAGAAATTGCGGCGGCATGGTGGTTTTGACGAAGCGGCGTCGCGTTAAAGGATCAGATAAATGATGCGAGCCAGGCGGCGCAGAGAAATCACCATTGAGACGCACCAAATCGTAGCCGTGCGCGGACGCGAAAGGGCGCAAAGAGAGAGCGTGTTTTGCCAACATTGCGCCGGAAAGAGCGAGATGCTGACGATTCAGGATGCGGCGCGTGTGGCGAACGTGAGCCAGCGTCATCTTTTTCGCCAGGTGGAAACGGGCGCGCTTCATTCAGTTGAAACACCTGACGGGCAACTCTCGGTCTGCCTTAATTCGTTACAAGGCTGAAACTTAACCGGAGGCGGCCAGATCACGCTTCCGCTTTGCAGATGATTGGAAATGATTATGCGCTTGTGAGCGACCACATTTGGTAACGACTCTTCGCTTGCCTCGCGCCATTACTTATTTGAGAAAGGAACTTCAAGATGTTCAAGCGACTATTCACCATCCCGCGCGCATTTCAAACCCGGCTCTTGCTGGCCGTAGCTCTGGTGGGCTGTCTTATGTGGCTGGCACTCACGTTTTTTCGTGGGACTGCTCCTGCTGCCAATCACGTGGTGGGTGCGACGAGCGCGCCCCCGGCGAACATCACGCCGGAGACTGCGCCGCGCAAGCTGGAGGGAGAAGGCGCGCGCCGTTATCTGGAGCAG
>JACCVS010000138.1 GCA_013698055.1 Acidobacteriota bacterium | reverse complement strand
TTGATTGTTCCGAGCAATGACACACAACGCATACAGGAAACGCATAACCTCATCGGGCACATCGTCTGTGAACTTGTCGAAATGATTCTCTTCCCGCAAAGTGAGATAGATAAGGAGCGGTAGCAAGCGAGTGTCAATCTACGAAGATGATGTGCGACCTCTCGAACTCGACCGGGTTAACACTTATCCGCTCGCCTCGCGCCCAAGCAAGGTGACGATCAAAGATTTCGCTCGCCCCATCGCTGAAGAATCATCGCTCGCGGATTTTCTGAATTCCCTCCCGAACATTCTCGCCGTTCGCAGCCTTCGTGAAATTGCCGGAAGCATCAGGCGCGCTCGCGAACTAGGTAAACCGATCATCTGGGGCATCGGCGGCCACGTCGTCAAAACAGGAATGTCGCCCATCATCATTGATTTGATGCGACGTGGATTCGTGACAGCCATCGCCGCGAACGGGTCTGTGCTGGTTCACGACGCAGAAATTGCGCTTGTCGGCTCGACTTCGGAGGACGTTGACGCGAGTTTGGGCGCGGGCGCGTTCGGCGCGGCTGACGAAACGGGAATGCTTCTGAATAACGCGGCGCGTGCAGGCGCGATCAGTCACACTGGACTTGGTGAAGCATTAGGCCGCGCACTCATCGAACTTGATCCGCCACACAAAGATTTTTCCCTGCTTTGCGCGGCTTACAATCAGCGCATCCCTTTCACGGCGCACGTCACCATCGGCGCGGACATCGCGCACTTTCACCCTTCAGCGGATGGGGCGGCTCTTGGCGAAACCACGCACACCGATTTTCGCCTGCTGGCGGAGATGGTCAGACGGATGGATGGCGGCGGAGTTTATCTGAACATCGGATCAGCAGTCGTACTTCCAGAGATTTTCCTCAAAGCTGTCACCCTGGTGCGCAATCTGGGGCATTCTTTATCCGACATCACAACCGCCAATTTCGATTTCATCCAATCCTATCGCCCGCTGACAAACGTCGTCCGACGCCCCGTGGCCGACGGAGCAGGCCACGGCTACAGCATTACAGGGCATCACGAACTGACTATCCCGCTCCTCGCCGCCGAACTGATCTGCGAGAGGACTTCAACAAGTACCCAGGAGGAGTTGGATAAAGAAAGCGGGCAGATTCAGGAATAGCTTTTCTTTTAACTTTCGCCTTACTCTTCCACGCTCCTGAGAATTGCCTTGACAAGAAACTTCCCGCGAATTATCCTTCTACCATCCTGAAAATGATTTTCAATTTCACTGAAATCTAATTCTCAGGCTCAGGCGTCATTAATCTTCAATTCTTAAGTGAGCATCGCTGCCATCATGCGTAGAGCCTTCTGTTTCTATACACTCGCCATTTTACTTTTAGCCGTCTCTGCTATCGCTACGGCTCAATCTAATCTCAGCTCGATCTCAGGTCATGTGCTTGACCAGAATGGCGCAGCCGTCGGCAACGCAGTCGTCAGGCTTCGACAGAAGAACACGGCTTTTGATCGCACCGCCCATACGGATGCATCCGGCTCTTTTCGCTTCGACGGTCTGGTTCAAAGCAAGTACGACGTGAGCGTTCGCAGCGAAGGCTTTTCAATTGTCGCTCAGGAAGTAACGCTCACCCCCGGAGCAAACCGCGAGCTTGATCTCATTTTACAGCCTGGCCCCATCGCAGCTTCAGTCGTAGTCACTTCAACGCGGCTCGCGGGCACGCCCGAAATAATCGAGCATACGCCGGGTTCAATTGACATCGTTGATTCAAAGACCCTGGAGGACAGCCGCTCCTTCACCTTCTCTGAGGCTTTACGCAAGGTGACGGGTATCAATGCGCGCGACGAGGAAGGTTTTGGCTTGCGCCCTAACATCGGCATTCGCGGCCTGAACCCGACGCGCTCGACCAAAGTATTATTACTCGAAGATGGAATTCCTCTGACCTATGCCCCCTATGGCGATAACGCTTCTTATTATCATCCGCCAATTGACCGCTTCGAGAGCATCGAAGTGCTAAAGGGATCGGGGCAGATACTGTATGGCCCCGTGACAGTGGGCGGCGTTATTAACTACATCACGCCCGCACCGCCAGTAGAACGGTCTGGTTATTTGTCGCTCACGGGTGGCAACCGCGACTACTTGAACGGTCACATTAACTACGGCGGCACCTGGCGTGGAACGGGGTTGCTCTTCGATTACACGCGCAAGCAGGGCGAGGCGGCTCGCGACGACCAGCGAACGGGTCTTAATGATTTCAACTTCAAGGCTGTCACAACCATTGGCTCCAGACAGGCCTTAACTATCAAGGCTAATTACTACGGCGAGCGCTCCAATCTCACTTATTCAGGTTTGAGAGAAGACGAGTACCGTGCCGATCCGCGACAGAGTATTTTCCGCAACGATTTCTTCAGCGGCAATCGTTATGGCGCATCTCTCACGCACGCTCTTGTGCTGAACAGCAATCTCACTTTGACGACGAACGTTTACGGCTCGATATTTCATCGTGACTGGTGGCGACAATCCAGCAATTCCGGTGAGCGACCCAATCGTCTCAGGACACTGCCCGGCGGCGACGCAGATTGCACAGGGATGATTGATCTCAATACGACGTGTGGCAATCAGGGACGACTGCGCCGCTACTACGTGCGCGGGATTGAGCCGCGCCTGCGTGCTACTCACAGGCTCTTCGGCTTAACCAATGAAATTGATTTCGGCGGGCGCATCCACTTCGAGACACAGGAGCGCCAACAACAGAACGGCGATTTTCCCAATTCACGCAGTGGGGTCGTTGTTGAAAGCAATCGCCGTCGCAACTCTGCCTACTCCGCTTTCGTTCAAAATCGCTTCCTGCTGGGGAGCGTGACGATCACGCCGGGTCTTCGTGTCGAGCGCATCAACTTCGAGCGCACTAATCGTCTGGCTAATAATGGTTCAGGTGTGACGGGAAGGACATCCCTGACCCAGTTAATACCGGGGATTGGAATTTCCTATCGAGTCGTGCAGAACACAACTATTTTCGCGGGCGTGCATCGCGGCTTTGCGCCGCCGCGCACGGAAGACATCATTAATAACAGCACGGGCGGAAGCATTGATCTCGATCCTGAGTTAAGTTGGAATTACGAGTTTGGCGTTCGCAGCATTCCCCGCTCAGGCCTCAGTCTGGAAGCGACACTGTTTCGGATGAATTACGAAAACCAGATCATTCCGGCCAGCCTTGCGGGCGGAGTCGGCACAGCGCTCACGAACGGCGGCAAAACGCTGCACCAGGGCATTGAGTTCAGCGGGCGTGTTGATTCAGGAGTCATCTTGAAATCACAACACAATGTTTACGTCCGCACAGCCTACACTTATCTGCCTGACGCCAGATTCACAGGTGTGCGCTTCAGCAACATCGGTGGCTTCGGCAACGTCAGCATCACCGGCAACCGACTGCCTTATGCCCCTGAATATCTACTCAACACGAGCATCGGCTACTCCAATCCGTCGGGGTTCGATGCTTTCGTCGAGGCTGTTTACGTCGGCAGTCAATTCGGCGACGATTTGAATACCATTCAGTCTACGCCTGACGGGCAGCGTGGCTTGATCCCAAGCTTTACAATCTGGAACGCGACCGGCAACTACAAGGTTGAGAAGATGCGGACGACATTCTTCGTTACGGTGAAGAACGTTTTCGACCGCACCTACATCGTTGACCGTGCGCGCGGCATCCTGCCCGGCAGTCCACGTCTTTTGCAGGCAGGCTTCAAGCTCCGTTTCTAAAATCCATTCGATTGGTGAATAGGGATTGCTGATCGAAGATAACTTTGATTTCCAAATCACATTCCGCAATCAAATTGTGCTTGGCGCGTGTCAATAGAGTATAATCCGCCCTCCTTCAATCCAGGACAAACTATTAGCGATGATTTAAGAAAGGGAACAACAAGGGTAATGGACGCACAAAAATTACAGCATTTTCGCAGCATCTTACTGGAGCAATTGAAACAACACACAGAGAACGTTCGCGGGGATCAGGCGACTGCGCTTGAATCTGTGGACGACGGAGTCAAAGATAGCGTTGACATGTCCGTGCAAGACGTAAATCAGGAATTGGCGCTGAGATTGGGCGAGCGCGAATCGCAGATGGTGGCCGATATAGATCAAGCACTGCTCAGAATTGATGAAGGCAGTTATGGAGTGTGTGCGACTTGCGGCAAACCTATTGACGAGCGCCGCCTCGAAGCCCTGCCGACCGCCCGCCATGATGCCGCCTGTCAGACCGTGATTGAAGCCAACGATGGGATGGACGACGCCCCAACGCTGTAAGGACAGTAAGGAGTGACAAGTTACAAGTGACGAGCAAGAAGAAGAAGAAGACGCGAGAGCCGGTGCGCGTTCCTGTTTTAACTTGTCACTCGTCACTTGTAACTTGTCACTGTGTTTACGCTTTCGGGTGTGACTTGTCGTAAACCTCGATCAATTTTTCCATCGAAACATGCGTGTAAATCTGTGTGGTCGAGAGGCGAGCGTGGCCTAGGAGTTCCTGTATGTCGCGCAGGTCTGCGCCGCTATCCAGGAGATGTGTGGCGAAGGAGTGGCGTAGCGCGTGCGGGCTGATGCTATGAATTCCCGCGCAGATGCCGATGTACTTGTCCACCATCCTTCCGACCGAGCGCGTAGTGATGCGCGTCCCCTGATAATTCAGGAAAACAGCTTGCGAGTCGCGCTCTTCCAGTGGAGCATTCTGCAAGAATGCGTTCCTCCCCGTTAAGTAGTTCATCAGGGCGTGGAGCGCCGGGTCGCCAAACGGAACGATGCGCTGCTTGCGCCGTTTACCCGTCACGCGGATGAGCTTGTCCTTAAAGTCTATGTCGCCGAGATCGAGTTTCGTTAACTCCGAGACGCGCACGCCCGTCCCGTACAACAACTCAAGGATAGCGCGGTCGCGCTTGCCCAAATCCGTTTCCGTGTCGGGCGTTTCGATAAACCGGATGGCATCCTCAACCGAGAGATGCACGGGCAGTTTCTTTTCGAGGCGGGGAGTAGAGACGAGCTTTGCCGGGTTCATCTCAATCACGCCCTCGCGTACGAGGAATTGAAAGAAGGTGCGAAGCGCGGCGAGCTTTCGCGCGACGGAGGTCTTTTTTTTCTGCGCCGTGTGGAGGCTTGAGAGCCATTCACGAATCGTGATGTGGTCTATCTGCTTGATGTCAATGTCGCGGCGCGCGGTGGTTTGGGGATCGGCTGGCGCGAGGTAATCATAAAATTGGCTGAGGTCGCTCGCGTAATTGCGAAGCGTATGCTCGCTGACGTTGCGCTCATAGCGCAGGTGCTCGAAGAACTGGGAAAGTAGTTGTTCGATCATAGGCCGAAGCAATCGAATTTCTCGTCTTATTCGGCGAGACTGAATTTATAAGTGATTATTCCGGCAACCTTGACCGGTTTGCCGGAAAGAACAGTTGGAGTAAATCGCGCCAACAGAGCGGCGGCGACAGCAGACTGTCTGAGAGAGATATTACCATCCACAGCACGAGCCGAAGTCACTCGGCCTTCCTCATCCAACATGACTTCCACCGTCACAACACCAAAAGCGCGTATTCTCCTGGCATTCGCCGGATACTGCGGCTTGGGCAGGTGAACGGCTTTTCCGTTAAGAACTCCGCCTGACACCGGCTTTACAGTGACTGGTGCCGGACTCGTGGCAGGAGGCGATTTGGGCACGACAGTGGGCGAAGAAGTTGAAGCCGGTGGCCTGTCGTTAGCGGCTGTCGGAGATGTATTTGAAACTGGAATGGGTTTCGGCTGCGCCACAGGCTCGCTAATCTTATTTGCTCTTGCCTCTCTCCTGACAACTGGCTGCTCAATCAAGGATGTCTTGACTTCGCTCTCCGCGTCGGGCATGTCACTCGTCTCCGAAGGCCCCATTCGCCCGCTTCGTGCTGGAAGTTCGCTCCGTTTCTCGGGGTGACTAATGTTTGAAGCCAGCGCCGGGACGCTATCCGTTTGAAATGAATTTTCCTTTTGGAGAGAGTTTCCAGCATCGGCAAGTTGTACGTTTGCGGGGGGAGCTTGCGTGTTGAAGCTGAATCTTTCTCCCGTGCGGCGTGGGTAATAGCCGCGTCGTGCACGCACGCGCATGTTCTGGCGCGTGGCGACCCGAACCGAGATGGTGCGAAAGAGTCCGTCCGGTCGCTCGTCCGTCGGGTAATAGCTCAAGATATACTGCTGCGCCAGATCGGCGGTGATTTGCGTGAACGCGCTTTCAAGGTCGCTGATCTCAAACGGAGAGTAAACGGCTCCGCCCGTTTGCGACGTTAAGTCCTGCATCCGCCGCTCGGCGGCCAGAGCCTGCAAGTTGGCATTGCTCTTCTGTCCGGTCAACATCATGTACTCGATCTGCTTGGTCTGAACGGCGTAAACCTGACAATCGGCAGCCAAAGTCTTGCGGAGCATCTGGTCGAAATCAAGGGAGCTGTCCGTGTCTTCACCGTCCGAGACAATCACGATGACCTTACGTCCCGGATAAGGTCGCAGGTAAGCTGCCGCTTCCACGATGGCGTCGTGAAGTTTGGTCGTGCCTTCGGCCTTTCCAAAGCGCTCGATGGTTTTGACGAGTGCCTGGATATTGTTCGTTAAAGGTTGAGCGAGAGTTACATCTGTCGCAACAGCGTAAATCGCGGCGCGGTCAATGGGACGAATCACGGTGCGAAAGAATCTGATAGCAGCTTGTTTTTCAAAATCACGGGCAGCGCTCAGGCTATCGCTGTTATCAAAGAGCAAGGCTAATGTCACAGGCACTTCCGCGCGGCTCAACTCGCTGATAGGTCTGGGCTGGCCGTCCACACGCAACTCGAAATCTTCGAGTTGCAAATTGACGACTGCTCTGCCCTGAGAGTCAACGACCGAAGCGGGCACGGTGACGAGGTTTGAAGTGACGCGAACGACATCTTCTGCTCCGACTTCGTCTCCGGCAGACGTATCTTCGGCAGGGGTGGGCGTCGGCTTTGGAATTGGCGCAGGGGGTGGAGCTTCATCCATCACGATGACGCCGTTCGGCACGCGCATCACGGGCGTCGGCGTGGGTTGAGGCTGCTGCGAACCGCTGTTTGCGCCCGTTCGTTTCGGACGCGTCGTTCCAGAAGATGTGGGTTTGCCGGTCGGTTGCTTGTTACGTCCGGATTGAGCGTAGTTATACGGAGAAGTTAGAAGTAGAAGAAGCGACCCAAGCGCGAGCAACACGCCAAGAGGGACGCGTAAAGAAATACGCGGCGCAAGTCCGCCGTGTCCCGTTAGCTTGCGGCTTCGGCGTGTGCGCTTAGTGTGTCGTGGATTGTGTGAAGCCAAATGTCCCATTCTTTCAATGCTAGTTCGACCTGCAATTGTCGGCGCTCGTATTTGCGCCGCACGCGACGACGATGCTCTTCCGCCAATGGCTCAAGCAGCGCGAAGGTGATATTAGCCGGTTGATAAGTTTTTGGATCAGCGCCGGAGACGTAACGCGCGAGCGCGCCCGTCGCGCTCAATCGTGGTGCAACTTTCAATTCGAGCTTTGCAGCCAGCCGCGCCGCATTCAATCCAGCGAGCCAGCCCGACGCGACCGATTCTACATATCCTTCGACACCCGTGATCTGGCCTGCGAAAAAGAGCTTCGGATGCTCTCGCGCCTGGAGCACCTCGTTCAGCACGCGCGGCGCGCAGATGTAAGTATTACGATGAATCTGCCCGTACTGCAAGACCTCCGCTTCTTCGAGTCCGGGAATCAAACGGAGGACGCGCGCCTGTTCACCGAACCTTAGATGATTCTGAAAGCCCACAAGGCTGTACGCATCGGCCAGCACATTTTCCTGGCGAAGCTGCACGGCGGCGTATGGCTGTCTTCCGTCGCGCGGGTCACGAAGTCCCACGGGCTTCATCGGCCCGAAGCGCAAAGTATCCACCCCGCGCCGCGCCAACTCTTCAATCGGAAGGCACGCCTCGAACCAGCGCGTCTCCTCGAAGCGTTGCAGCGGGACGCTCTTTGCGTTAATCAATCCATCATAAAAGCGCGCGTACTGCTCTTCGTCAAACGGGCAGTTCAAGTAATCGTCACCGCCCTTATCGTAGCGCGCAGCGCGAAAGGCAATCTCCGTGTTGATCGTGTCCGCAGCGACGATCGGCGCAATCGCGTCGTAAAAGTAGAGCTGGCCGTCGCCGGTCACTTTCATAACCTCCGCCGTCAGGGCTTCTGAAGTCAGTGGCCCCGTCGCGATGATCGTAATCGCATCTTTCGGGATTTCGGTAACTTCTTCGCGGACGACTTCGATATTCGGATGCGCTTCGATGCGTTTGGTGATTAACTCTGAGAATTTATGACGGTCAACTGCGAGGGCTGCGCCCGCTGGAACGCGTGTCGCTGCCGCCACCTCCATCACGATTGATCCGCCGCGCCGCAACTCTTCCTTGAGCAAATAAGGCGCTGTCCCCGGCTCATCTGATTTAAGCGAATTGGAGCAGACGATCTCTCCGAGTTTGTCCGTCCGGTGCGCCGGAGTCTGTTGCACAGGCCGCATCTCGTAGAGCCGCACACGCGCCCCCGCCTGCGCAGCCTGCCAAGCAGCTTCAACGCCTGCGAACCCACCGCCGATTACATTTATCTTTTCCATAAATTCCTGATGCTAACTTTAAAGTCCGCAAGTTAGTTGAAACCGAATCTCCGTCCGCTTTCGCTATCTGAAGATTACAAGAGCCAAAATCAGTAGAACCAGAACGAGTCCGATTGCGGATGCGATAATTATCATCGTCATTGATTTCGAGCGGCGAATCTGCACCTGTGTAGTGCCTGTAGCGGTTTCAAAGGTGCTGTTAATTTGATAATCGCCACCCCTTTGATCCAGCAGGTTAGCGTTGTGAACCAGATTCCTCATTTCATCTTGAGCGGCATCGCTTCGATGCTCAGCCATTCTTTTTTCGAGGGCTATCCTGACCACTTCGTCCGCCGCTTTCTTCGTCACGTCCCTGGCCTGCTTATCGTCCAGATTTCGCAGAGCATTGTCGAGAATGTCATCGGCGCTCACGTCGAAGAGCGATTGCTTTTGCGG
>JACCVS010000135.1 GCA_013698055.1 Acidobacteriota bacterium | reverse complement strand
GAACAGTGAGCGTATGTTCCCCATCAATTGTCTTGAATCGTCCCGTTGGCTCATCGCTTGAGGTTAAACGACGGGCAATGATCAGATTATTGCGCCCGAGAAAGCGCGCGACCGATGTGAGCGCGGGGCTTTCATAGAGTTCGCGCGGCGCTCCGGTTTGGAGTGTTCGACCTTCGCTCATCACGCTGATGCGGTCGCACAGTGCGAAGGCTTCCTCTTGATCGTGCGTGACGTAAACGGCTGTCAATTCTAATTTCGTGACAAGCTCGCGCAGCTCCCCGCGCGTTTCCTCGCGCAGCGCGACATCCAGGTTCGAGAGCGGTTCGTCAAACAAAAGAAGCGCGGGTTCGATGCTGATGGCGCGTGCAATCGCCACCCGCTGCTGCTGCCCGCCGGAAAGCTCTGTCACGGGGCGGCGCTCGAATCCGGGAAGCTGAACCAGCGCGAGCGCATTGGCGACACGCTCCGCAATCTCCGCCTTCGGACGCTTGCGAGCGCGCAAACCGAAAGCAACGTTCTCGAAAACATTGAGGTGAGGGAAGAGGGCGTAGTTTTGGAAAACCATCCCGAAGCCGCGACGCTCGGGCGACAGCTCTGTGATGTCGCGCCCGTCGAATTCTATGCGTCCCCGGTCAGGCGTTTCTAATCCCGCGATCATGCGCAGTGTGGTGGTCTTGCCGCAGCCGGAAGGACCGAGCAAGCCGAAGAATTCTTTCCGCTCGATGTCGAGAGAAAGATCGGCGACCGCCGTTGTTGATTCGCCGTAGCGCTTGGAGATTTTCTGCAATGAGAGAAAAGGCAAGTCTTTTGGCGACTCCTTGATTCCGTGCTTGTTTGAATCAGAGCACGCTATGTTAGCTTGAGTTCAAAATAAAAGGTAGCTCTGCCCTTAGCCCCGGAGGGGCAATTGACCGCTAGAGAGGCGTATAAATCTTGACGCTACGCGCAGTGAAGTGGTAAAGCAATGACTGCTCTTGGAAACAACTCGTCATCGCCTGACAGAAACTTCCCGAAAGGAAATACCCGACATGTCCATCAGAAGATTCCTTACCCTGACTTTAGCGGCAATGTTCGCTCTGACACTGGCAGTATCAGCAGCCCCCATGACCAGCGTCTACAGTTCTCTCTCCGGGTGCAAGTTGGTGAAAACCGGGCGCGACTGGTCTGTGAAAGCCTGTCGCGGCGTCGGAGGCTACAATCTACAACTTGAGTATGACGATTCACGCGAGTCCATCACGGTGTATGGTCCGGACAGGACAGCGCACAAGCTTAATCTCTGGCAGGTCGTCAGCGGCGGATTCAGCAGCATAGGCCAAAAGGCCGAGTGGCGCGTCACTACAAAGAACGGAAAGACCGTTCCGATGGCGCTCATCGTCCGCTTTATCGCGAGCGAGAACCCCGAAGATTCCAGCAAGACGACCTCCTATCTTGTAGTCGCCAAGATCACGCCGCAGAAAATCTGCGTGGTTGAGAAGGTCGCTCCGGGCGCGACGGCGAATGAGGATGCGCGCCGCGCTGCGGATGCATCTGCTGACAAACCATGTATGGAAGCCCCGGAATAAGAGTCAGACAACGTTAGTGCGGAACGCTGCGCGATGAATAGAGACAACAGCTTTTCGATTCATCGCTCAACGTTCTGCATTCAACTTCGGCCTTGAAAATTTATCCTCACTGCTTGTTTCGACCTCTAATCTCCGCATCCCAGTAGCGCAGCCAGTCGTTGCCATCTTTGCGAAGTATCTCCCAGTCAAGCGGCATTCGAGTGAATGGGTCGTTCATCCACGCAGGCAGTTGCGAGCGGTCGAGGTCTGTGCGCGCCGGGATGCGGTAATAGGTTTTCGCAGTGTAGCTGAGGCTTTCCGGTGTCGTGACGAATTCATAGAAACGCCGCGCTTCTTCTTCGTGCGGCGCGCCTTTCACAACGGCTATCCCGTCAGTGATGATGGGCACACCGCTTTTGGGTATGACGTAGGCGACATTAAACTTCTTCTTCTCGCGGTAGAGCATGACATCGGGCATACTCCAGAGACTGATCGTGCCTTCGCCTCGCGTTAGTTTCTGAAACAGCAGCGTCGGGTCAGCAGTATATTCGTGAACGTTCGCGTCCAATTTCCGCAGCCAGTCGTAGCCGCCCGCGGGCGAATTCGT
>JACCVS010000114.1 GCA_013698055.1 Acidobacteriota bacterium | reverse complement strand
AGATGCGCCTGCATCCCGGCTGGCGTGTCCTGGTGAATGCGCCCGTGGCCGGGCAGCACCCACTCGAAATCATAATCCAGCAGTTTCTCCATCGAGCGCGTTTGCTCGGGCCATGAATACCAGCAGGCGCTCTTGAAGGCCGTCAGCGTCTCTTTTGCTGGAGACCATGCCAGGTGATCGCCCGTGAAGAGAAACTTGTTCCGGTAGAGCAAGACCGCGTGACCGCGCGTGTGTCCGGGGACAGGGATGACGGTTAAATCATCGTCGAGCCGAACTTCCGCGTCACCTTCGATGATGCGCTCAAAGCCGTGTCGCGCCGCTCCATCTGCGACGTGCATGATGCGCGCGGCTCCAAACTCTCGATTGAAAGCGGCATGGTCGGCGATGTCGTCGCGATGCGTGAGAAACATCGTGGTTGCTCCGCCGAGCGCCTTAATCTTTTTGACGAGCGGGCGGCTGAAGCGCGGCGAATCCACCAGGATGTTTCCGCCTTCATCCGGCGGGCGCACAATCAGATAGCTCCATGCGCCGAAGCTGGATTCGGAAGTGAAGCCGCAGAAGTAAACGTTCTCGCTGATAAGCGTCGGGAAAGCTTCACTGCCGATGCGCGCGTTATACTTTCGCGTTGTGCCGATTGATGAGGTTGGGCACGCCACGATGGCCATTAACGCCCGTCGAGTTTCTTCTTCAGTTTCGGGCTGTTGATAAACGCTCGATTGGTCGCCGTGATCGCGGAAGATGGTGGGAGCAATCTGGCGGCAGGCGTCGCAGTCAATGCATGTCGAGTCCACGTAAAAGTCGCCCTCAACGTTCTCCTGCAACCTGTGCGCGATGTTAGCCATAAACTGCCTGCTCTTTTCGCCTTCTAAATTTGGTTTGGTCTTACTTTATGGTTTCTTCTCTGGCAGATCGTCTTCAAAGTCCTCGATGTCTTCGATGATCTTCACATCTGCGCTGTACTTCTGATAATTGCGGAAGCGAATCTCATTGCGCGTCTGGAGTGACTCGATGCGGTTCTGTGCTGCCCGCTCGCCGAGTTGTCTGGCGCTCAGCACGATTTCGGCAGAAGACGGAAGCAGGTACTGGCGCTCGTTGATTGTCACCCAGTCGTAATCTATCCGGCTGCTCGCGGCAGTGACGGGAAAGTCTGCGGGGATAGCAGTCGAGATATCTTCGAGGCGCAGCACTCGATAGGTTTCGCGGTCAATCCACACTCTTCCACGATAACCCGTGATGACCGTCCGATCACCCGTGGCCTTGATGCTCATCTTGGAATACTTCTGTTGAACCTCGAACTCATAAACAATCGTTCGCCTGCCCCGCAATGTGTCCGTGTCCACGGGCTTAAACTCGGCTCGCGTCGCTTCGTTAAAAAGCGCGGCCAGCATCGAGACATATTCCCCGGTCGAGCTTGTTCCGCCGATTTGCTCGTAGCTTCCGCCTTCCTTCACTTCCGTTCCCGGCGGCAGCCCGTTGACGGCCAACAGCTTGTACTCTTCTCCCGCGCTCGCCCTGTAGCTGACGCCGATGGTCAGGCGATCCAGCGTCGTCCAGTTGTTAGTGTTGTTGAAGGCGCGCGAGCGTTTGATCTGCTGCCTGACGATAAAGTCGGGCATGGCTTCGGAGGCAGCGAGCGTGACGACGCGCGCTTTGGCGAGAAGCTCTCGCGACTCCGCTTCGGGTGGGAGTGTCGCCGTAACGGGATTGAGCTTGCGCCGCTCCGCTTCTTCAAGCGTGCGCCGCAGGAGGACATCATTGCCGCTCTTGCTGGCGACGACCGAACGCAAGCCATCAGTCAGTGTAAACCCGATCCCGCGCTTACGAATCTCTTCGATGATTTCGTCCCGCTTCTCAGGATGCTTGGGCAACTGGTAAACAAGGCTCACGAGTTCCTTGCTTGTCAACGGACTGCTGCCGGATTGAGCATAAGAGAGCGTGAGACAACCCACGAGCAGGACGAGCATCAATGGCAAGACAACAAAGCGAAACGGCGAATTACGATAAATCATATTATTTCAGCTTCTCTAAATAGAATCTAAGTGAGGATGCCGCTCGCGCGGCAAGAGGTTGCATCATCCAAGTCAGAACCGCCTGCGGTAGCGGGCGGGGGAGAGAAGGGATGAGGGATGAGGGATGAGGG
>JACCVS010000088.1 GCA_013698055.1 Acidobacteriota bacterium | reverse complement strand
CGGCATAACGCTTTTTTCGCCTTTTCCCTTGCGCCCGCTTTCCATTACACTCGTGCTTGCCCGGTCTTCCCTTTTCCAGTTCTACCATTCACAGCACTCGGAGATTTCGTCGAATGCAAACAAGCGCTCGCTCCCTTTCACTCATCACAGCTTTCATTCTTTTACTCTCGTGGCCGGGACTGCAAGCGAGAGACCTTCACAACACTCCTTCTAATCCGACGACGATAAAAGCGGCGCGCGGCGTGCCCGCGCCGGAAGATGTGCTGGGCTTTCGTCCCGGTGATGACCGCAAGCTGGCGAGTTGGGCGAGCGTGGTCGAATACTTCAAGCGACTGGACGCGGCAAGCGACCGCGTGAAGTTTGAAGAGCTGGGTAAAACGACGATGGGCGCGCCCTTCGTGATGGCGACCATCAGCGCGCCGGAGAACCTCGCGCGTCTGGACGAGTTCAAAGAAATTCAGCGGCAACTCGCAGACCCACGCACGTTGGGCGCGAATGCCGACCGCAAAGCGCAGCGGCTCATTGCGCGTGGCAAGACAATCGTGCTCATCACCTGCGGCATCCACTCGACCGAAGTCGGCTCTTATCTCTCAAGTACGCTGATCGCGCATCGCCTCGCCTCCAGCGACGAGCCTGATATTCAGAACATCCTGCGAAACAGCATCATCCTGCTCGTCCCGTCGCTCAATCCTGACGGCGTGGACATCGTCAAGAACTGGTATGACCGAACCCTAGGCACGCCCTATGAAGGAACAGACCCGCCCACGCTTTATCACAAATACACGGGGCACGATAACAACCGGGACTGGTACGCCTTCACGCAAAAGGAAACGCAGCTCACCGTTGACAAGATTCACAACGTCTGGCATCCGCAGATCGTCCACGACATTCACCAGCAGGGCATTTACGGCTCGCGCCTGTTCCTTCCGCCCTATATGCAGCCCGTCGAGCCAAATGTGCCTAAGCAGCTCATCGAAGGCTACACGGAACTGGGAACCGCGATGGCGACAGAGATGCGCGCCAATGGATTCAAAGGCATCACGACCAATTCGACCTATGACGCCTGGACTCCGGCACGCGCCTATTCGCACTATCACGGTGGCGTGCGAATACTATCTGAAACAGCTTCAGCCAAAATCGCCACGCCCGTCACCATCAAATTCGATGAACTGCGCTCGCGCGAAGGTTATGACCCGCAGAAAGAGTCCGACAAATTCGGCCCCGTCTGGAAGGGCGGCGAGTGGCGCTTGCGCGACATCACGAACTACATGACGACCGCTGCCTTCTCCCTTCTAAAACACGCCGTGCAGAATCGTGAGCGTTGGTTGACGAGATTTTATGAAATTGGGAAGGAAGCCGTGGGAGAGCGCAAAGCGGGAGAACTTTTTGCCTTTATCATTCCACCGCTCGACGACGAGAGAGCGCGTTCACATAGGGAAGCGTCAAGGCATCGAAGATTGTTGGATATTCTATCCTGGGGTGACATTGAGTTGGATCGTGCACGCCGGTTTACCCTCAACGGCAAACGCTATCCTGACGAAACGATTATCGTTCGCATGGCTCAACCTTACGGAGTTTTCGCAAAAGCATTATTGGAGGTTCAGCGTTATCCTGATTTGAGAGATTCGTCGGGCGCTCCCATCCCGCCCTATGATGTGACGGCGCATACACTGCCGCTCTTAATGGGCGTGGAAGTTGAGGCCATTACTACTCCGTTCAATTACCAGAAGATTACGACTGACCACAATTGGAACGGCGGTCACGGAGTCTCTGATCACCGCTTCGTCCTGTACAAGTCTCATGTACCCTCAATGGACGAAGGCTGGACTCGTTGGCTGATAGAGGACTCAGAAGAATTTGCGAGAGGCGCTCCCTCTCTTCTGGACAACGAGGCTCGCGCCGGGAATTTACACGGGAAGTACGACACCATCATTATCCCAGACCAATCGCCGAGCGCAATTCTCAACGGCCACAAGCCCGGCTCGATGCCGGAAGAATACACGGGTGGACTTGGCGCGGAAGGCGTCAAGCGTTTGCGCGAATTTGTCGAGCAGGGCGGCACCCTCATCTTTCTGAACCGTTCTTCGGATTTCGCCATCGAACAGTTTGATTTGCCCGTTCGCAACGTGGTGGCAGGTCTCAAGCGAACGGAGTTCTTCGTCCCCGGCTCTATCCTGCGAATTGAACTTGA
>JACCVS010000084.1 GCA_013698055.1 Acidobacteriota bacterium | reverse complement strand
TTAATTTGAACCCAAGTCAAGCCTTGCAATATATACATGTTCAGTTTAGTATTTGAGCACATATTCTGGTAAGGATGTGCTGTCGTTATGATTAAGCAAGTGACCGTCACCGATTTGCAACGCCGTGCCGCCGAAGTCATCAGCAGTCTTCGAGAAGGTCCCATCATCATTAGCCAGCGTGGGCGTCCTGCCGCCGTGATTGTCACCGCCAAGGCTTACGAGCAGATGGAGCAAGCTCTGGCCGAGGTCGAGTCCAAGCAGGTCCGCGAGATCGTCGAAGCGGGACTCAAAAGCTACCGCGCTAGGCGTACCTCGTCTCAGACGAGTGTTGCACGTCGCGTCCGTGCCGCCCGCCGGAAAAAGTGAGTCGCTGATGCCGCGCGTCGTCTGGACCGAAGAGGCCGAAGAGCAGCTTACCGCCATTCCTTCGGATGAAACGGTCGAGGAGTTGCTGGCATTGGCAGCCGGATTGGCCCGTTTCCCTGAGCGCGGGCGACATGTCCCGGAACTTCAGGATCATCCCACCTACGAGATCGTGCGCGAGGTGATTCTGCCGCGCCAAGCGAGAGTCTTTTACCTATTCGTGCCCGACTCTGACGAGGTGATCATTCTCGGCCTGCTGACGCGCGGCGGGGTGTTTCGCTCTCGCATCCTCGGCCCGCGCTTTGATACAGATTGAGAGAATACGTGGGCGCAAGAACGGCACAGGAACCTTCAGTGCTCACACTTCTACTCACGCCGCTACCTTATAATCCGATTCTGATCTCACGCAGAGTCAGACTCGGCAAGCGTCGGAGTATCAACGAGTCTCTTGATGAGCTTGCTCATCAACTCGACGCCTTCATCCACGGCAGCTACCTTTTCCCTGTTCAAGCAAAGATTGTTCAGTCTTAGGTGGATAGCTACTATTTCACTGTGTGCCGAGCCAGCTTACGGCCTGCGAAGCGTCGCAGGAAGTCCGGCACGTTGAAGGCTGAAACCACGCTCTGGCGGCGCACGACGGGCGGCAACTGCGTGTGAAAGCGGCCTAAGGTGAAAGCTCTCTCGAATGACCGCCAACGACGGCCCACCAGCGCGAGCGTTTCTTCTTCGGTGAACAGGAGCGTTGTCTCCGGCAAGCAACCCACCGTTTCGATCAGGAACTCGTTGCATTCGACGACGCGCACGCCTTGTTTCATTTCCAGCAGTTCGCCTAAAAGCTTGCCGTAAACCTCGCCCGCGCAGTGAAACAACAATGTTCGGCCTTCAACCTCCGTCGCTGGTTCATCCGCACTCTCCCGTTGCTCGATGATCATTGGCAGCTCAGTCGCCGATTCGGCGAACGGGAAGCCAAGTTCTTTCGCTAAGGCTTGGGTTAAGGCTGGAGATAAACTATGCCACAGCGTTCGCCAGCGCGGCGCGCGAGTTTCTGCCGCATTGTCCGGGGCGGCGTGGACCAGCAGCCGTCGTCCCTGCGTCCACACAACGCGCCGCGCTTGTCCGCCCAGGAGAAAAGTCGTGCCGGTTGGCGCGACCGATTCGAGATAGCCGACGCGCCGTCCGGTGATGTCGTCAAAGACGACAGCCGCTTCGCGCCCGCTGTCAGCCAAATTGCTGTAGAGCGCGCGTTCCTCATAGAGTTTGTGCCACTGCGGGCCGGGGCGCAACGCACTTCCACGCGCCGGCAGGAAAAACTTCGTGTCAATCAAGTGATCCACAATCTGCGCGTATTGCTGCTCGTCCAGCAATGGCTCGCCTTGCGGTGAAGTGAAGAGTTGATAGGCATGTTCCGGTTCAAGCTCGCCGTTGCGAGTTTGTTTGAGGTAAGAACAGAGTTGCTGGACGACGACAGAAGGCCGAAACGCCAAGCCGCTGTCAGAGCGCAGCAACGCGCTGGCTGAGGTTCTGTTCGCGCCGCTTGAGTTGCGTACGGCGCGTAGGAAAACTCGAAAGAGCGCCTGCTCTGTCGGCGTGCGATAGAAGCAAGCGACCGAGGTGCGCGCGGTGCGCCGATTGCCGCGTCCGAGTCGTTGCAGAAACGAACTAAAATTGTCGGGCGGGCCGACGAGCAGAATCAAATCCACATCGCCGATGTCTATGCCGAGTTCGAGGGTCGCAGTAGCAAAGCACAAGGCGGCTCCGGTACGCGCAAACTTTTCTTCCACCGCATGACGAGCACGCGCGCTCAAGCTCGCGTGATGAACCAGCACCTCATCGCCGAAAGGCAGGCCGCCGCGCAAAAGGTAAGCCCATTCTTCGCACTCCGCGCGGCGCTGGCAAAAGGCCAGAACCTTTTTACAGCCACGCCTCTGTAAGGTGGCAAAGAGTTGGCGCAGCGACTGTGCGCCGGTCAAAGGCAGGAGTTCTGCGTCGAGCGCACGTTGGCCTTCGAGCTGAATCGAGACAGGATTGATAAAGTAACGCGCTGCGACGCTGGCGGGATCGTGCATCGTCGCTGACAGGGCGCAGAATTGCACTTCATCCGTTGCAGCATCTCCGCGTGCGCGGGCGAAAGCGCGGATGCGCCGCAAACGGTTAAGCAGAATGCGTAGCTGGTCGCCGCGCGGCGTATCGTTGTAAAGATGTAATTCGTCCAACACCACTGCGCGCACATCACACAGCAGGCGCGGCCTGTTCGCCAGCAGCGAATCCAGAGATTCGGGTGTCGTGATGAGAAACTCCGGCGGGCGCGACCAGTTGAGCGCGGGTTCGTCGCCGGTTTTGACGGCCATGCTAATCGCCAGTTTCTTGAGCGGCTGTTCCAAACGCCGGGCCATGTCGCGCGACAATGCTCGCGTCGGCACGACGTACAAAACGCGCAGCCGCGTCGTCTTCCTTTGCTGTACTGATCGCCGTGAGTTTTCTTTGAGTCGTTGCTGAAGATCGCGTTCCAGCATCGGCGCTAAAGCCGCCTCCGTCTTGCCGCTCGCCGTAGCTGCCGCCAGGACACAATTGCGTCCCTCCAGCAGCGGCGCAAGCGCCCGCGCCTGAATCTCAGTCAAACGCCCGAAACGAGCCAGCAGCGCGTCAAATGTATGCGGAAGTCGTTCCATCCAATTCAGGAAGCAATAATCTGGAGCAGTAGGAAGGAGATTGGTTGAGTGATAATGAGAGCCGCACTGTCCTTTCAATAGCAATCTTCTTATCAACTTTCCACCTGCCACCTGCTCCTGTCTTCAGGTGAGGAGATGAATGGCGACCGTCGGGGCATTCTTGGCGGCCTGCTTTTGCAGGTCTTGATCGAAGGTTAGAAGTTCTCCCGGCCCGGACTTTAACAACTCCTCGGCTAATGCGAGATAGATGCTGTCGGCTGACCTGCTGCACCCGTACCCGCTACGAATCTCCTCAGCCCGTTTAATGAGCGCGCCGTCCCCTGACGGAGCCATGTTGATAGTGCCCATATAGATTTGAAAGGTTTGAATGGCGGTTGTGTGTTCGGACGAGGTTAAGAGGCCGTTCTGGTATTTGCCACAGAGCACGTAGAGCGTTTCCGCGACGATCACGCCCGGAGCGTACAAGTGCCATCCCTGTTGCCCGTAATGCTTAAGGCGGTCTTCCGCCTTGATATGTCGGCCCGCTTTCTTGGAGCAGATTGCGATCAGTACATTCGCATCTATGACAACTGATCCTTGGGGGTTACTCGGTGCGCTCATGGTTGTACATGGCCCCGGCTCTTCCTTCGCGGAGCAGTTCTTGAGACTTCTCGCCGGAGGTCTCTCGCATCCCAGCTTGGAGGCGTTCGGCCTCGCTGATTGCGCCGAGTAGCTCTTCGTTCGAATTCACCGCCTCATTGGGAAGGATAGTTAGTCTGACCCGCTTGCCGGACAGTTCAGGTCCGTGACGCTCTGCAATCTCCTCCCATGTTCCTTCTAATATCTGTGGTGCCATATTTCTACCTCACGATGATGGCTTTTTGTGCGCTTACAAGTTAAGTGTAGGGTCGGGCTGGGAAAAGGTCAACGGACAGGAGCAGGAGGCAGGTAAGACTGGATTGCTTTTCCTGCCTCCTGCTCCTATCCGTTCAGCAGCGCCCCGCGTAGTTCGGCGATGGCTTGCGTGGCCGCGTAGTCCTTGTGCGCGTAGCAGAGGTCGAAGATTTCGATGGCGAGGCGAATCACCTGGCGCAGGTTGATGAGATTGCTGTCGAGGCACTCAAGTAAGCCTTGCGCGACATCCAGGAACTGTTCGCTAGTATTATAAGCGTAAGCCTGACGATGCAGGACGTGGAGCCGCGCCATCAATTCGTCGAGCGCGGCGCGCGGCAGGTATTTGTTCAAGGCCAACACTTGATCTTCGTCCAGCCAGCGGCGGTAATCGAATGTGTTTGCGGAGGGCGTGACGGCAAAGAGCAGCAACAAGTGGCTGCTCTCGGTCAAACGAAAAGGATGCGCGCGGTGCTGGTGTTGCAGGTCGCTTTCGTTGATGCGGCTCCGCGCGCCCAGCGCAGTATAAATCAGTGCTTTGAAAAAGTTGTCGGCGCGTTCCTGGCTGCGTTGGTTGAGCAGGCTGTAATGTTCGGATTCGTCAATTAAGACGGCTAAACCGGCGTAACCCGCTTGCGTCGCCAACCAGCCCCACCCGTTGAGCAGGTAGCAATATTGATCTGCCGCCGTGGTCATCTGCGAAAGCGAAGGCAGCGGAAACTCTTTGCTCTTGATCGCCGCCGCGTCGCGCACGGATTTGATGAAGACCTTCTCGCCGGACATCCAATCGAGCACCAAGTCCAACGCCTCGCCCGGTTTTTCGCGCATCAGCGAATAGTTGTGCAAGGCGGATGCGAAGAGCGTCCCGCGCAAAGTGTCCTGTAAGGTCGAATAGTTCGGCTGCGCGATGAGGCGTTCCAACAAAGGCGCGAGGCCGATTTCGGTTGAATGCGGGTAACGCAAAGATCGCATCAGCGAATGATAGATGCGTTGCGGGCGATTGGGCGGGACTTCGCGCAAGTCAAGACTGGTCGTCGCCACTACGAAGTTCTGCGCCAGAGCCTCCTGCGCGGCCAACTCGAAGAAGTGGCTTTTGCCCGCGCCGTACTCACCGAGGATGATGCGGACTTCGCCGCCGCTCTGCCGCACTTCACTGAAAGCACGTTCGAGGCTCGCGCGTTCCGCTTCAAGTCCGACGCTCAACTCGCGGATGCGCCGGGTCGGAACGAGGCCGTACCGCAAAGCCTCAATCGTGCGTCGCGCTTCAAGTCGCTCTGTTTCTGCGGGAGTGAAAACTCGTTCAGGACGCGGCGCGAATGATTGGCCGGAGTGGGCGCGATGACTAGCTGAAGCTGCGCTGCCGGCAGGCTGCAAAGTTGACAGCATATTACTCTCAACAACCGCGCGAATGCCATTGTCAAAGCGCACCACCGCCGAGCGCGCGGCGTTGCGTATCTCCAACACCCGCCCGCGCCCGAAGAGCGGATGATTGACGATGTCTCCAATCATATCTTCAATAGGAAGCGGGTGGCAGGAGGCAGAAAGAATTTGAAATCTCAGATATGGAATCTGTAATAGCTTTAACCGCCCCTGCCACCCGCTCCTGCTCCTGCTCCCTCAGTATTCTCCGCTCTCCGTTCGTCCCAACTGCTCTGTGACATCGCGCAGCACGCCCTGTAAGTTCTCTTCTTCAAAGGGGCGCTCACCCGCGACGCGCTGTTCGGTGAGCATGGTGATTAACGACTTGACGAAGTGGCGGCGATGGCTGGTCGAGAGCAGAGACGCGCAGCTTGCCGCCAGCCCCTCGATGTTGCGCGTCTGCAAGTCGCGGTCGAACTTCATCTGATAAGCCGTTTCGTAAACGTCAACCAGCTTCGCGCCGATCAGGCGCAGCAGTTCTTCTCCCGGATAATCGAGATGGTCGAGACTGATCTGCACGCTGAACGGATTCTGGCGCGAGAATTTCACCTTGGCGCTGATGCGCTGGCTCAAAGCCTCATACTGCGGCGCGATGTTGGTGACGAAGTAAGGCGGGACGGCATAGACAAACAGCGACGACGGCAGGCTTTCACCCGCGCAACGGTCAATCACTTCGCGCAGGTTATCGCAAGCGATCTTTTCCGTGTGCGCCGAGCCGATGCTCACCATGCGGTCGCCTTCATCGAAGAGCAGGACGAGGCCACTGTAGCCGAGTTCATGAACGAGTTGCGCCAGCGAGCGCAGCATCTTGAAAGCCACCGACCGATCAAGTTTCTCCGTGATGCTGAAAGCGCGCACGTCTCTGAGCGCGATGCTCTCGCCGCGCAGCCACGCGCCCAGCAAGCGTTGGTGCGCTTCATTCTCTTCCGCGACCGCTTGTAGGTAGTAATAAACGGCGTGGCGAAACGAAGGGCTTTCGACTTTGAAATGCAGAATTGTGTCGAGCCACAATTTAACGCGCACATCCAGCCCAATGCTCGTCTTCGCCTGCTCGACGCCGAGGGTGCGCAAGGTGTGAAAGAAATGGTTTTCCAGAAAGGCTTCTAACCCTTGGGTGTCCGCGCTTTCCGCCGCCGGGTCGTGGTAGATGAGATTACCCGTGACCGCCTGATAGACTTTCAGTTGATTGTCGTAAGGGCATTCTTTCGGACTCAGCTCGGTGCGGCTGACGACGTAACCGTGCTTCCATGCCAGATCGCGCAGGCGATAGAGAAAATGCGATTTGCCGCTGCCGTATTCGCCGACCACCAGCTTGAAACTCGAACCGCCGTCCGGCAGATAGCCGCGCAGGTATTCGTCTTCGAGCGTTCCCAGCAGCGAATCAATGCCGACCGTGTAAGCCTCCAACCCGCGCGAAGGCGGAATGCCCGATTCGCCCAGCTTGCGGACGATGTGCTGAGCCTCACCTTGCGTCAAAGTCATGCTTATCTCTCCGTCGTGAAGTAGAGGTCTTTGATGAACTGCCCTTCGGTCGCGCCGGTGGCTAAGAACATCGCCCGCGCCGTGTCGCTCCCCACGTCAATCGTCGCCGTGCCTAAATTAAGCCGGTGGCCTTCGTGCGTCATCTTTTGGCGGCGGCGCAGTTGCAGCATGTCGTAGGCGAAGTGCGGCTTGGGATAATCACGAAAACTCTGCTTCGAGGGAGACTTGCGGAAGGAGAGCGGCTGGCGCACCAGCACTAGTTCGCGGTAGCAATCAACGATGCTCAAACGCGCGCCCATCTGCTTGCCCGTCAACTTGAGGACGCGCCCGTAGGCTTCAAACAACTCTCGCAGCAACTCGTCCAAGTCAACCTTGCGTTCGCAGATGTCGCGGCGTGCGCGTTCGTAAGCGGCGACGACTTGCTCGACATTCAACTTGATCTTTTTCTCCATCACGGGCTGGCGCGAGAAAGTCATCTCGACCTGTTTCCTTCGCATGTCAACTTTGATGACGAACAAATCGGCAATCAACTCGCCGGGCGTGCCGGTCAATTTCAGCCCCTTCTCCTTGAAGGCTTCGCGCAAGTCTCTGGCGAAAGCGAACTCCAACTCGGAAAGTTTCTCATCGGCGACCGACCGCAATTGCCTGACGATTTTCTGGTAGCCCGCGGGCAAGGCCAAATCCGGCGGCGCGTTCTCCAGGGCCGCGCCCGCTTCAGCCAGAGTGACGGCGTTGCGATGCGGGTCTTTGAGGGCGCGCAAAGCGTTTTCCAGAGGCTTGATGACAGCGCTGCGTAATTTGACCTCGCCAGCCAGCACGCGCCGGACTTCGGTGAGATTGGCGCTGAGGGTTTCAGTGTTAATCGCTCCGGTTGCCGCCGACGCGGAACCGCTTTTTTCGCTCATTTATTTCATGCTCCCCGTTTTTGTTGGTGGCGTGTGCCTCTCAAGCGCGCCGTGACGATTGAATTGGCAAGACCACAGTTTAACAGAATTCACGAGGAGGTCACTATCTTCAGGCGGTAGATGAATATGGACTCGGCTGAAGCATCAAGCTTGGGCCAACTTCAGTCAACATACAATTTCGGGCGTTATGCTGCGCGGAGCGGGTTTTGTTTTCGATAGATATAAACATACAATCTCCAATGGAAGGAGCATCATTATGTCACGTAAACGAATTACAGCCTCTGACAGTTCAACTACGTTGCTTTTGCCACAGGAAATTCTCGATATGATGGGCGTGGGTGACGGAGATGAAGTTGACGTATCTGTTATAGATCGCACATTAATTTTACGCCCGTTGGATGAGGCCGAGCGCGCGCAAAAAGTTGAAGCAGCGACACAATCTGTATTCGGGCGGCGTAAGAGTACATACGAAGAGTTGGCTAAGGGAGCGGAATAAAAATGCCGTTCCTCTTTCCTCGTAAGCAAGAGGTGCTAGATATTCATGCCCGACTGATAGAAGCTTTTGGCGGAACTCGTGGTTTGCGAGATGAGGGTGCTTTGGAGTCGGCGTTAGCTGCCGCCGACAATCGGCAATATTATGAGACTGCCGACCTTGCCACTTGTGCGGCAACTTACGCCTATCACCTGTCACAAGCTCACGCTTTCATTGATGGGAATAAGCGTATAGCGGCAGCAATCTCAGAAATCTTCCTTGAACTCAATAGCGCGCGATTAGACGTCTCAAACGAGCAGCTTGTTACGTTGTTCTTGAATATTGCAGCAGGCAAATTGTCTCGTGATGAGGTTGATGGATTCTTCAAGCAGTGGACAGTATTCGAGAGTTGAATACGGAAAAATATCGTCCGACGTTGCGCGTCAAAGCGCCGCTGGCCTACCATTCTTCAACACCCCGCAAGCGATATGCACCAGTTTGCGCATGACGGCGCAGATGAAACTCATCTTGCTCAAGCCCTCGCTCTTGCAAGCCCTTCGCCCAGGCTTGAAAGAACGGGCTGCATCTGAGTGCCGTGATAGCCAGGAAGTAGAGCGCTCGACGCTAAACGAACATTACCGATCTTTGAGAGCCGGGTCCGCCCTCTGACATTGGTCCCCGTCAGGAACTAAACCATCGCCCGCGCGGCATACAAATCACGTCCAGAAGAGGTAAAGGTCAGCCGCTTGGCCCATTCAATTGATGATGTTGGATTCGTCTACGGAGGTTACGACCGGCGGGGAGTCATCGAGATCAAGAATGTCGGATTCTACCCGGGGAGTTTGAAGCGCCGATTGAGTGCCAGTCTGCGCCGACCGCAACAATTCGACGACCCTCGCGTGGCCTTTACGCTGGGCGATCATTTCAGCCGTCAAACCTTTGGAGTTCTGGAGAGCAGCGTCGGCTCCGCGACTGAGCAAAAGTTTCGCCAC
>JACCVS010000079.1 GCA_013698055.1 Acidobacteriota bacterium | reverse complement strand
CTGACGAAATTTGAAATCGAGCGGGAAGGTTTCAGAATTCATCTTGGCCGTGACATCGCCCCACAGGTCTTGACAGCGACCGACATTCAAGCGCAGGCAGCGGGCACGCCGCAAACTTTGACTTCTGCGCCAGCAGCGAGCACAAGCGAGCAGAGCGCGGGAGCGCCTCCGACGGCGGTAAAGGTTGAACCGCCTGCGATGGAAGAAGAAAGCCTGCATATCATCGTCTCGCCAATCGTTGGAACATTCTTTCGCGCTCCATCGCCGACGGCAGAACCTTTCATTCGACTTGGGAGCCACGTTGATCCCGACACGGTTGTCTGCATCGTCGAAGCCATGAAGTTGATGAATGAGATTCAGGCAGAGACCGCAGGTGAGATAGCAAAGATTTACGTCGAAAATGGTCAGCCCGTCGAATACGGACAGCCATTGTTCGGGGTCAAAAAATAGTTCAAGGTTCAAGGTTCAAAGTTCAAAGAGCTATCCCGGCCTTGAATCTTGAACCTTGAGCCTTGAACCTTGAACTTATTATGAGCACACGCCAGTTTCGCAAAATCCTGATCGCCAATCGCGGGGAGATTGCGTGTCGGATTATCTGGACGTGCAAGGAGATGGGCATCAAGACGGTCGCCGTTCATTCGACCGCAGATCGTGATTCCCTTCATGTCCTCTTCGCTGACGAGCATATCTGCATCGGCCCGCCGCCTTCAGCGCAAAGCTACCTGAACATTCCGGCTATCATCAGCGCCGCCGAACTTTACAACGTGGACGCGATTCATCCAGGCTACGGATTTCTGGCCGAGTCATCTTACTTCGCGGAAATTTGCGAGGCGTGCAATATCAAGTTTATCGGGCCGCGCGCAAGTGTCATCCAGATGATGGGCGATAAGGTTCAAGCGCGTCGCGCGATGCAGGAAGCCGGGATTCCGATTTTACCCGGAAGCCCTGAGCCGCTCGAAACCGAAGAAGAGGCTTTGAAGCTGGCACGTGAAATTGGCTTTCCCGTCATCGTCAAAGCTGCGGCTGGCGGCGGCGGTCGCGGGATGCGGATCGTGCGTTCGGAAGAGGAGTTGGGGTCGGCGCTCGAAACCGCTTCAACCGAAGCTGCTGCGGCTTTCAAGAACGGCGATGTTTATATCGAGCGGTACATTGAGCGCCCGCGCCACATAGAAATTCAGGTGCTGGCGGATGAATACGGTGACTGCGTACATCTCGGCGAGCGCGAATGCACGATTCAGCGCCGCCATCAAAAGCTCCTCGAAGAGTCTCCGTCGCCCGTTCTCTCTCAAGACTTGCGCGAGAAGATGGGGACAGCGGCAGTCGCGGCCTGCAAGAAGATCGGCTATTCCAACGCGGGCACTTTTGAATTCCTGCTGGACGAAGACGGTCAATTCTATTTCATGGAGATGAACACGCGCATTCAGGTCGAGCATCCGGTCACAGAGATGGTCACGCTGGCCGACATCGTGCGTAGTCAAATACGAATCGCCGAGGGAGCGCCTCTGGGCTACACGCAGGATGAGGTGAAGATCAACGGGCACGCAATCGAATGCCGCATCAACGCCGAAGACCCTGAGACGTTTACGCCGTCGCCCGGACAACTCACGGCTTTCAATTTGCCGGGTGGCCCTGGCGTGCGCGTTGACACGGCTGCTTATCCCGGCTACACCGTGCCGCCCTATTATGATTCGATGATTGCCAAAGTGATCGTTCATGCGCGAACGCGCGAGCTGGCTATTGCGCGGATGCGGCGCGCCCTTGAAGCGATGGTTGTCGAAGGAATCAAGACGACAATCCCGCTTCATTTGAAAATAATGGACGATCCGGACTTTCAAGCGGGCGAGTTTTCAACAAAATTCATGGAAGATTTCCTAAAAAAAAACGGGACAAAGAAGCAGGTTGAAATCTCTGCCGCCTCGCGTTGACGCGCGCGAAACTGGCATTTATAATAAACGACTTTTCTATGGTGGGATTTGTTCACCTACAGCAGGAGATAAAGAGAAATGGCTTACGCAATAATTAAAACCGGCGGCAAACAGTTTCGCGTCGAAGAAGGTAAGACCATCCGCGTGCCTTCAATCAACAAGTCTGCCGGTGAGTCGGTCGAATTGGATGCTTTGATGTCTGCCGGCGATGATGGAACAAAGGTCGGCTCATCGCTCGACGCAGGCACTCGCATCGCGGCAACCGTGGTTGACCACGGGCGTGATGACAAGATCATCGTCTTCAAGAAGAAACGCCGCAAGCATTACAAACGCAAACAGGGACACCGTCAGGGCTACACGACTTTGAAGATAGATTCAATAGGGTAAAGCAGAATCCAGAATTCAGGAGCCAGAATGAAAGGCTGAAACTGCTTTTCTCCTGACTCCTGAATTCTGGATTCCAGGAGATTTGAAATGGCACATAAAAAAGGGGTCGGCTCGTCGCGTAATGGTCGGGATTCAAACGCGCAGCGACTGGGATTGAAAAAGTTTGGCGGCGAGCGTGTGCTGGGTGGGAACATCCTCGCACGCCAGCGCGGTACGAAGTGGAAGCCGGGCAAAAATGTCGGGCGCGGCAAAGATGACACGCTGTTCGCCTTGATTAACGGCATCGTCAAATTTGAGGACAAAGGTCGTTCGGGCAAATTCATCAGCGTCTATCCCGAAGCTGCTGCGGTTGAAGAAGCATCGGCAATTGCCGCATAGGGTGGAAGACCACGAAGCCCACAATCAATGCGACGCCCGCGCCGAGTGCTTTCACTCTCCAAAGCGTAGGCGTCGCTTTCGATTTTAGATTTCGAATTTTTGAATGCGGATTTAACAACGGAGCGTAATCGCTTTTCTAATCCGCAATCCCAAATCCGCATTCCGCAATGTTTATAGATCGTACCAAGATTCGCATTCAGGGAGGGCACGGCGGAAACGGCGTGACGGCTTTTCGTCGTGAGAAGTTTGTTCCACGTGGCGGGCCTTCGGGTGGCGATGGCGGGCGTGGGGGCGATGTCTGGCTCGAAGCCAGCGAATCCTTGAACACGCTGCTTCACCTGCGCTACAACCCTGAGCATATCGCTGACCGTGGTCGGCACGGCGAAGGCTCAAAATGCTCCGGCCACGCTGGCGCGGACATCGTTGTGCGCGTCCCCATCGGCACGCAGGTTTACGATGCCGAAAGCGAAGAGTTGCTCAAAGATTTCACGGAAGATGGTGAGCGCTGGCTCGCCGCGAAAGGCGGGCGGGGCGGCTTTGGCAATTCCCATTTCGCGACTTCAACCAATCGCGCGCCGCGTTATCATCAAGAGGGAAGCGAGGGCGAGGAGCGAGAGTTACAGCTTGAATTGAAACTGCTCGCCGATGTCGGCCTCGTCGGTTTCCCGAACGCCGGAAAATCAACACTCATCTCGACCATCTCAGCCGCCAAGCCCAAGATCGCAGACTATCCTTTCACGACGCTTGAGCCGCATCTCGGCGTGGTTGATATGGGAGAGTTTCGCACCTTCGTCGTGGCCGACATTCCGGGATTGATTGAAGGCGCGCATAAAGGCGCGGGATTGGGCGACCGATTCTTGCGCCACGTCGAGCGAACAAAACTATTGCTTCATCTCGTTGATGTCTCCTCGCTCTCGGGGCGCGATGCTGTCAGTGATTACGAGACGATCAACCGTGAGCTTCGAGCTTATGATGCGCGGCTTGCCAGTCGCCCGCAGATTGTCGTCGCGACCAAGATTGATGCGCTCGACGAGCCTGAGCGGTTAGAGAGTTTGAAGCGTCAAGCCGCAGCCGACCGCCGACCTTTTTTCGCCATCTCTTCCGCGACCAGGCAGGGTGTAAAGGAATTGGTCGGCGCTATGGCGCGCATGTTGGATGAACTCGACGATTCATCCGAACACGAGGCGGATGAGATGCGCGCGGCTTCGTGATTTGCAGCCTTCAGCAATCAGGACAAGCTCACTGCTGACCGCTGACATGCTGATTGCTTCTATGAAACGCATAGCCCTTTACGGCGGGACATTCGACCCGGTTCATACAGGCCACCTCGCGGTGGCGCATGGTCTTTCAAAGGTTTTTGAGCTTGACGAAGTTCTTTTCATCCCGGCTTATGTCGCACCGCACAAGCGCGTGTTGAAGGTAACGCCTGCGCTGCATCGTTATGCGATGCTCGCGCTGGCGACGCAGGCTGAAGATCATTTTCGTATCTCGACCATTGAGCTTGATGCGCCCGAGCGGCCTTACACTGTTGAGACGCTCGCGCGGATGCAGGAGACGCTGGGAGATGGTACGCAGTTTTTCTTCATCATGGGCGCGGATTCGTGGATGGAGATTGCGACCTGGCATGAATGGGAGCGGGTGCTGACGTTGTCAAATCACATCGTCGTGGCACGCCCCGGTTATGAACTAAGTGTTGAACACGTCACGCCCGTCATCCGTAAACGAATTGTTGACGTGCGCGGTAAAGATCAAGCTGCGCTGGAAATTGAAGAAGGCGACGGCGCGAAGATTTACGTGACTGACGCTGTGAACATGGACGTTTCGGCCACAGCGATTCGTCAGGCCGTGCGCGGTGAGGGTGATGACGGTTGGGTTGAAGATGTCCAGCCGCTGGTCGCAGATTACATCAGAAAGTACAGGCTCTATAAAGAAGCATGAAAGAGAATTTATCAATTAAGGAACAGGTACTAAACCCGGAGCAGAGCGCTGCGAAAGTTGCGTCCGCGAAAGAGCGTAGCGATGCGTCAACAGCGCAAAGTCCTGACAAGTGCGTTGAGGAGCTTGACGAGCGGGTCTGCGCGGCTCTGCGCGCGGCGAGCGATAAGAAGGCTTTGGATATTGTCGTGCTCGATTTGCGAGAGATAGCCAGCTTCACCGATTACTTTATCATCGCCAGCGGCACGAACGTGCGGCAGGTGCAGGCAATTGCGGACGAAGTAGTCGAGAAGTTGAAAAAGCAAGGCACAAGGGCTGCGCGCGTCGAAGGCTACAAAACGGCTGAGTGGGTGCTGGTGGATTACGGCGATTTCATCCTTCATGTTTTTGAAGACAAAGCGCGCCAGTTTTACGACCTTGAAAGATTGTGGCGTGATGCGAAGCGCGTCTCCGTCCCGGCGGAGATAATGGGTGCGGAAGGCTCTTTGAGAAACTAAAGACCGTGATTGAGATCGTGGCTCTGTCGGATACGATGCGCGAGGTGGTTCGCCTCGCAGAACGCGTCGCCGTGACGGATGCTAACGTGCTTGTGACCGGCGAATCCGGCGCAGGTAAAGACGCGCTGGCAAGATTGATTCATGCGCGCTCGCCACGTGCCAGCGGTGCGCTGGTGAAGATTGATTGCGCCGCGTTGCCGAGGGAGTTGCTGGAAGCAGAATTTTTCGGGTACGAGCGCGGAGCATTCACGGGAGCGACCGATGCCCGCCCCGGACGACTGGAAGCAGCGCACGGCGGCACGCTCGTTTTGGACGAGATAGCGTATCTTCCGTTTGACGCTCAAGCGAAGCTGCTTCGCGTCATTGAGGAGCGCGAGTTTGAGAGGCTTGGCGGGCGGCGCACCATTAAGGTGGATGCGCGCCTGATTGCACTGACGAACGTTGACCTGGACGATGCGGTCAAGCGCCGCGCTTTCCGCGAAGACCTATTTTATCGCTTGAACGTGGTGCGGCTTCAAGTGCCTCCCTTGCGCGAGCGACGAGAAGATATTGAAAGGCTGTCCGGCGAGTTTGTTAATGTTTATGCGTTGAAGCATGGACGCGATGTGACGGGGATGACGCCGGAAGCGTTGGCGATTCTCAAGGTATATGAATTTCCCGGCAACGTGCGCGAGTTGGCGAACACCATTGAGCGTGCCGTGATCGTGGCGGGCGCTCCCGTTATTCAGGCGGCAGACTTGCCCGAAGCCCTGCGAGCGGCGGTTTTGATACAGAAAAGAGCGAAGCAGCGGCAGACTCTCTCCGAACTCGAAGCCGATTACATCGGCGAGACTCTCGCAGCTACCAGAGGCAACAAAACGGAGGCTGCGCGCTTGCTCGGCATCAGCCGCAAGAATCTTTATGAGAAGCTCGCACGATATAAGGATAGAGGTTAGATGGTGGGTGTTAGTCAAAGCAAAACCGACATCTAACATCTAGTATCTGACATCTGCTTTTATGCATTTGCGGTTGATCTGGGTCGGGAAGACGAAGAATGAGCATCTGCGGGCGCTCGTTGACGATTATCTGGGGAGGCTCAGGCATTTTGTTCGTTGCGAAGTTACGGAACTGCGAGAAAGTGCGGCGCGTACAGACCGGGAAGGCATCGAAGATGAAGGCCGACGCATCATAGGCGGGCTGCGTGGGGATGCGTTCGTCGTGCTGCTGGATGTTGAGGGGCGCGAGTGGAGTTCAACCGGACTGGCGGGCGAAATTGAAAAATGGCAATCCGGTAGAAGGAAAGAAATCGTATTTGTCATCGGCGGTCACAATGGTGTCTCGAAGCAAGTCACGGAACGCGCCAATTTTCGCTGGTCTTTATCAAAGCTGACGCTGACGCATGAGATGGCGCGCATCGTGCTGGCAGAGCAGTTATATCGAGCGTACACGATTATTCATGGAATGCCGTATCAGAAATAACAGAATCCAGAATCCAGAAGTCAGGAGTCAGAATAAAAACAGAAGAGGTTCAGCTTTTCATTCTGACTTCTGGATTCTGACTCCTGAATTCAGCTTTAAATTCCGAAGGGACAATCGAAATCAATGGATAAAAGAAAAGTTAAAGTTTATAGAGACAAATTGATGGGCAGGCGCGAGGGGTTGGTCGGGCAGGTGATGGAGGCGGAACAGTACAGCCGCGAGCGTGACTCCGAAGCCACGCAAGACCCCGCCGACATGGCGGCTAACGCTTATACCAAAGAGCTGTTATTTTCCATGTCTAACAACGACCGCCGCTTTCTCGAATTGATTGAAGAGGCGTTGGTGCGGATAGAGGCAGGCGAGTACGGCGAGTGCATTCACTGCGGCGAGTCTGTGCTGGAGAAGCGACTGGAAGCCGTGCCGTGGGCGCGCCACTGTTTGCGCTGCCAGGACTTGCAGGAGCGCGGACTTCTTAACCAGGACGACGAATAGAAGAAACCCGGTCTGTCGTGACATAATCGCAGCCTTTCAGCTTGTTCAATACAGGCTGGAAGGCTGTTTTGATTTTTGATGGAAAGCCGGTGAGATGGGCATGGGCTTCGTAAGCAAAACCAGCGCGCTGTACGACGCAACGCTGGCGGTCGTCTTTCCGCAGGCGTGCGCCGTTTGTGGCGCGAGTGTCGAAGCGCGTGCCTGCGGCATAGCGTGCGCGGCGTGCTGGCAAAAGACGCGCATCTTTTCCGAAGAAGATTCGATCTGCTGGAAGTGCGGCGTGCTCGCGCCCGGAACAGTGCCGGAAGAAAAGCGCAGGGACGTGCGTTGCCATCGCTGCGACTTAGAGCATTTCACGGTATCGCGTGCTTGTGGCGCGTATGAAAGCGCGTTGCGCGCGTCCGTGCTGGCCTTGAAGCGCGAGCCGTATGTCGCGACGCGGCTGGCTCAACTCTTGTTTGAAGCTCAACAGCGCGAGCCGCTTCAGAGCGCAACACGCATCGTACCCGTCCCGCTTCATCCCGAGCGCCTGCGCGAGCGTGGCTTTAATCAAGCCGCGCTGCTCGGAAGCGCGCTGGCCCGGTTAACAGGACTGCCCTTTGACGAGTGGAGTCTCATTCGCACAGCTCACACCGAAAGACATCGCTCCGGTATGGACGCGCGCGCGCGGCGTGAAAGCGTTGACGGGGCTTTTGAAGTTCGTCGCCCGCGCCT
>JACCVS010000063.1 GCA_013698055.1 Acidobacteriota bacterium | reverse complement strand
TATAATGAGTTCCATGCGAATTCTGATAGCCGGTGTCGGCAACGTGCTTCGCGGAGACGACGGTTTCGGAGTCGAAGTTGCTCGGGAGCTTGCCCGGAGCGTCAATCTTCCCGACGGGGTGACATTATTTGAGGGCGGCATCGCAGGCATCCCCCTCGTGCAGGAATTGATGGACGGCTACGATGCTCTCATCATCGCCGACGCCGTCGAGAGAGGCGGAAAGCCCGGCACAATTTATGTCATCGAGCCGGAGATTACAGACCCCGCGACACTTGACCCCTTGGCGCTGCACTCTTCCCTGGCCGATGCTCACTACACAGATCCTTCAAAAGTGCTGGTGCTGGCGAAAGCGTTAGGAGCGTTGCCGTCCAAAGTGTTCCTTATTGGCTGCCAGCCCAAGGGCTACGACGAGCTGGGGGCGGAGTTGAGCGAGGAGGTTAGAGCTGCGGTGCAGATCGCGCTTGGCCGGATAGAAACTTTGATTGAAACTTTGAATCACCAGGAAACGGCATGAGACTCCGGCGGCAGCTACTGTCACGCTCCTTCGTTCGGCTTCTCATCCGGCGCGCCCTCCAGTCCGCGCTCTTAATCCTCGTCCTGGTCGTCCTCAACTTTCTGTTGATTCATCTCGCTCCGGGAGACCCGGCGCACATCCTCGCAGGACAAAGCGGCGACGAGAAATACTATGAGTTCATCCGCGCCAAGTTCGGGTTGGACCGCCCGCTCGGCACTCAACTTTGGATTTACCTGACGAGCGTGCTGCGGGGGGATTTCGGGTACTCGCTCGGCTACCAGCAACCCGTCATCTCCGTCATCTTCGAGCGCGTCCCGGCGACACTTCTATTGATGCTGAGCGCTGTCTCAGTCTCGGCGGTTGGCGGCGTAGCACTCGGGGTCGAGGCCGCACGGCGCAAAGATTCCTTCACGGACCGCGCGATCAATACATTTACTCTCGTGGGCTACTCCGTACCTTCTTTTTCCGTCGGCCATCTGCTGCTCATCATCTTCGCTCTCTATCTGGGCTTATTCCCCGCTCAGAACATGTCTTCCGCAGGACAGGAGCTTTCGGGACTCGATTATGTGTTGGACGTACTTAGTCATCTCATCTTACCAATGGTGACGCTATCAATCGTGTACCTCGCGCAAATCATGCGACTGACGCGCACCTCGATGGTGAATGTGCTCGGGGAGAACTTCATCACTACGGCGCGGGCCAAGGGGATCAACGAAGGGCGTGTGATCTATGGCCACGCTCTCAGAAATGCGCTGCTGCCGGTTGTCACAATCATTGGCAGCGATTTCGGGATGCTTTTGAGCGGGGCGGTGCTGGTCGAGACCGTGTTCGCGTGGCCGGGGTTAGGAAGGTTGATGCTTGAATCGCTCGCCATGCGGGATTACCCGGTCCTGATGGGACTCCTTCTTATGATTTCGATAACGGTAGCCCTGGTTAATTTCGTCAAGGACTTGACGTACGCCGTCCTAGACCCGTGGATCAAATACTGATTACTAAACGGATGAAAAATGATAGAACGAACGAGCGGCCCCGTGAAACATGGGATGTCTGGCAGAGTCTTAAGCGAAACCGCTTGACTGTAGCCTGCTTTGTCCTTCTGGCTCTCTTTATCTTCGTGGCCGTGTTCGCCGGAAGTCTCGCCCCACGCGATCCGCAGAAGACCTCCGGCGAGACATTCAGGCCGCCCTCTTTTCAGTTTTTGTTCGGCACTGACGACCTCGGCAGAGACGTGTTCAGTGGGGTGGTGCGCGGTGCGCGAACTTCTATGCTGATCGGCGTCACAGTCGCTTTATTGAGCACACTCTTCGGCGTACTGGTGGGACTCACGGCTGGTTACGCGGGCGGCATCATTGACGAACTTCTGATGAGGATCACTGAGCTATTCCTCATCCCTCCGAGGTTCTTTCTGGCGTTGATCGTTGCGGCGCTGTTCGGTTCTACCCTCTTTATCCTGATCCTGGTGCTGAGCGTCACCTACTGGCCGGGGACTGCGCGGCTGATCAGGGCGGAAGTTCTATCCATCAGGGAAAGAAGTTTCGTCGAGGCCGCGCGCGCCATGGGCGCCGGGCCGGTGAGGATCGTGCTTCGCGAAATCCTGCCCAACACTTTACCCATCATCGTCAC
>JACCVS010000059.1 GCA_013698055.1 Acidobacteriota bacterium | reverse complement strand
GAGTCAATGTCTGTGAATGAATTTTTGCCCGGTCTATGATTATCGAGCGCCGTCATTTGGCGAGTCGCTGCTTCAGAAGCCACTTCCAGAATCCCGGCTCGGTGTAGGCTTTGTCGAAGATGAAGTGACCAGCGCCTTTGTACTCCGTGTACTGGACGCTGACGCCCGATATCTTCAACGCTTCAGCCGTACTGCGCGCATCGGAGACCGGAACTTGTTCGTCTTTCTCTCCATGAAATAGCCAGACCGGAGTTTTGCCCACCCTTTTGACGAAGGTGGCATGTGGATCTTGGGCATCGTAGAGGGCCAACATATCTTGCGGGATAAACTTTTCTAAAAAGGGTCGTGGGAATCTTTCAGGAATTTTAATGTTGCCGCCGATGGGAACAATGGCGGCAAACTTTCCCGGATATTTTGCTGCGACGTACCAGGAGCCGTATCCGCCCAGCGAGAAGCCGGTGACATAGAGCCGTCGCGCATCGGCTTTGAACTCGGCGACGGTTTGGTCAAGAGCTTTGACAGCGTATTCAGCCATCTCGCCAGACCAAGGCGTCTCGGTGCGGGACTGCGGAAAGACGCCGATGAAAGACGAGAGCATCTTCGGTTCCAACTTCGTCGTAACACGCCCGCCCGGGCGCATCATCGCGGGGAGGCCAAACCCCTCGAGTTGACCCTCGTTATCCTCGCCCCAATGTTTCGAGCCGTGCAGGTATAGAATGACCGGATATTTCTTTTTAGGATTGAAGTCCTCCGGGAGATAAACGCGATAGCCGCGCTGCCCGTCGCCGACCGTGACCATCCGCTTCAGAAAGCCCGTTTCCGGCGTTGTCGCCAAGGAATTATCGGCGCACAGCAACATGGTCAGCAGCAGTAATGTTAATCCAACTCTTTTCAGTAGCACGATTCTTCTCCTTTCAAATCCGCTCAGATGATGCTCTGGCAGGGTTATGCATTGACGTTCGCTTTCTCAACTTGTGCGAGCGCCGCAAAGTTCATTCAGAACTGCGAAGTCGTCAGATATAAGCTCTTTCCGAGATCGCCGGATGCATCCAGAGAGAGCGTCACCAGCGCGTAAGTGGCAACGCCGCAGGCTGTCAAAGCAAAGACATAGCAGCCGAAAGCGGCAACGCTCAGGATTCTGTCTTCCATCTTCATCGTGCTTTTCATCTCAACTCCTTTACCCTTTAATGACGAAAGCATTGCTCGACAGGCCAATCTCTTAGCAAATGAATTGACTAACTTCCTTCTTCACCGGGTAGTGCGCATCCCGTTGGTCAAATCGCTCATTCCCTAAACTTTTTTTGGTACGGCATGTGGTAGCGAGCTTGACAGGGCTTCTGGCCGTTTCGACATTAATTACGTGTGCGATAGCGCCGGGACAGAGAGATGCAGTTGCGGGCACAGCAGCGGGGTTTAGTTCCGGGGCTGGATGGAAGAGCGGGAAGGCGAATTGGCGGGGGGCTGGGCGGTGGAATGACGCGTTGATCGCGGAGATTCACGTTGACGAAAGCTGCACGCGCCTCCATGAAGCGGAGGACTTCACTCCACTGAAAAGAGTGATCTGAGGGTCTTAAACTCTGGCCGCCTTCACCTTCTCACGCTCCCGCGCCTTTGCCGAGAGCTTGCGTGGGAATAACCTCTTCGATGACCCCTAGTAGATTCTGCTCGATGGTGGCGCAAATCTGTTCGAGGGGTAGGTCATTGTCGTCCTCGCCGAATGGATTCTCGATCTCCACCCCGATCTCCTCGATGCCGAAGAGAACGTAACAGATGAGGAGCGTGTCAAGGATGGTAGACCAGCCGTATGTTTCGACCAGGGCGAAGGGGAGCGTCAGGCAGTAGAGAATGAGTGCGCGTCGCAAATGAACGACGTAAGCGAAAGGCAGAGGCGTTTTCTGGATGCGCTCGCACCCTCCTATATTGTCAAGCAGTAGCTGGACGTTGCCGTCTATGTTGACGACCACGTAATCGGTGAGTTGACCGTCAGTCCGTGCCTTCACCAGAAGCTCAGTGATGCGTCGTGCGACGGCTGACGGGATGTGCTGCGCGGAGAGTGCGTCGGCCACTTCATCCTTCGGGAGGCGCGACGCAACCGGCCCAAGACTGCGCCCGCCGCGCAGCGAGTTCATCGAGGCGTAAGCGAATGCCGCCGTCCACAAAATGATGGGACGGAGCCGGTCTGGCCGGTCTCGCAAAAAGGCGGCGGACGCGCGGGCGAGGTTACGCGACTCGTTGACGATGCCGCCCCACAGTTTCCTTCCTTCCCAGAACCGCTCGTAAGAGACGTTGGTGCGGAAGACCAGAAGCAGCCCGAGAGCGACGCCGATCAAGGTGTGAACCGTCGAAGGCACGCCGACCGGGCGCACGTAGAAGTGAAAAGCCACGACCACTCCAGACCATGCGACGACCAACATGACGCGCCAGAAGATTTGGCGAACGACAGTTCCCTTAATGTCCAGAAAGTGCTGTGTCCAGCTATGCGAATCGTATTCAATCATAAGAAAGGCGTTGAGATGTGCAATGCACGGTTGTCAGTTTACGTTGCGCCGTGCCGTTGAAACTCGTCAGGAGCGAAAAGCGGCCTACCGGAACTGTATGCGTTCTCCTGTGCTGACGGCGCGGTAGCAGGCGTCAACAATCTCTACCGATTTGTAGCCGTCAAGCGCAGTCACGATTGCGGGTGCTTTGTTCAGGATAGAATCAATGAATGCCACGTCTTCCTGAAGGTAGCCCCACTTTTCTTCTTTCGAGAGTTGATGCAAGGAAATTGTAACTTGCTTGCC
>JACCVS010000042.1 GCA_013698055.1 Acidobacteriota bacterium | reverse complement strand
GGCGGGAAATAAGAGCCGGACGATAGACTATAGACGATAAAAACAAGAGCCTTATTCTTGCCCATCTCACAGCGCCGATGTTGGGATCACTCAAAGGAGCTATCCTTCACAATTGAGTTGACTTCTCTATAAAAGCACGCTTGTGATTGACCTAAAAGTCAGCGGGGGCTACTATTCAGAGGAGGCTTGAGTGATGGCAGATGAAGTGATTACACGACCGACGCTCGACACTATCCTTGAGCGCATTAACGCTCTCGGAGGTGAAACGCGCGCTGGATTCGGCAGGGTCGAGCAGCGACTTGAGCGGATTGAGATTCGTTTAGATCGTGTCGAGAGCATAGCCTTAGAAACCCGTGCCGATGTGAGAGAATTAAGATTAGAGTTCAACGAGTTACGCAGCCATTTCAAAGAGCCGGTCTAGGCTTCCCGCTTCGTTCTTTTCCCCCGCCTTTTCACGATTGCGCCGCCTTGTCCATTGCACATTGTCTATCGTCCGGCTTTTAGTTTTATGCTAGAATGCGCTTCCTCGGGATTTGGGCTTTTCGCTTTGGATAACAAAATGCGGGCATGACTAACTGGCAGATTGTATTAGCAGCCGCGCTGATAATCGGTCTGGCGCTGGCGCTCATTGTCGTCGCGATGTCGAGACATAAAAAGGGCGGAGTAGGCGAGCTTAATTTGCTCGGGGCAGTAGCTCTGGTTCAAACGAGTCTTGCGCCGGAAGGCTCTGTGATGGTTCGCGGCGAGTTGTGGCGGGCGCGCTCGCGCGCAGGCCTGAATATAGAGCGCGGACGAGAGGTTCGCGTCGTTGGCGCAAGCCAGCACCTGCTCGAAGTCGAACCCGTCACGTAGGCGTTATTCCAAACTGATTGCGGGGCAATTCAGGCTCAAGCAATACGCGCTGATGGCGACAACAGACACTCAAAAATATACAGATCATGCTGAGCCAGAGCCGAGTCATTCGGCTTTCAAAGAATTCAGCCGTGACGAGCGCCGTCCCGCCGTGCTGCTTTTGAGCGCGCTTATTCTTTCGGCTCTTTTCTTCGGCATCGGTCTGATGGTCGGACGATGGACTGCCGAGCCGGTTTCAACACCAAATCCCGCTTCATCCGGTACAACACCGCCTTTGGCTTCGACACCCACTCCCACAACTCAACCAGCAATTTCCACGGCGACAAATGCAACGGGCGTAACCTTGCCTAACGCGGCGCGGCGTTTCTCTCTTCTCGTCGCAACTTATGACGCTCCCGAAAAAGCCCAAACGCTCATCAAAACTTTAGAGCAAGGGGGATACACGGACATCCGCACCAAAACCCCTCGCGCAAACGAGCCTCGTCCAAGATACTCCGTCCTCGTCGGACGCTTCACACAGGATGAAGCCCGCGAAGCAGTCAGGCGAATGCGCGCCACAAACGACCCGCGCCTGAAGAACGCGAAAGTGGTTGAAGACAGTGGTCAGTAGTCGGTAGTTGGTGGTCAGTAAAAGTCCTCATGCTGAATCTCGACTCTTAGCCTTATTATAAATGTAGTGTTTAATTTGCGAGTTGACTTAGACAGCTTGTAGCGAGCGTGAAGACCGCTTCGATAAGTAAAGATGTCTCAAAGCATGGTGCGATGCAATGCGGAATGATTATTTGCAAAGGCCGCAATAGTGCTCAATTGGAATCTAAATAAATCTCGCTGGCTTCTCTCCATCTGCCTCATGACGGGAGCCTTCTTGATTTTAAATTCCACCCTCTTGCGCGGCTGGGCGGTGGGCATCTGGGACGCTAACGATTTTTATCTTCAGTACCACACATTAACCACAGATTATGCACGAGCCGGTCGCTTCCTACATTGGGACCCCTGGACGAATGCAGGGACGGCGGCGGCAGCCGATCCGCAGACAGGGGCCTTTTCGCCGGTAACTTTTCTGGTCGGTCTGATGACCTCACGTACGTCCTACGGATTCATCGTCTACTGGCTGCTGATGTGGTGGCTGGGCGGGTTCGGAATGTTGATGCTGGCTAGACATCTCAAGGCTCCTGCCTGGGGGGCTTGCGCAGTGGCTTTGGGTTTTCTTTATTGTGGATTTTATACGGGACATGCTCAACATACTTCCGCTATCGCCGCCTTCTCCTTTCTCCCCCTTCTCATCTGGCGTCTGGATGTGGCGCTCCTCTCTGGTAAAAGGCTGCCAGCCGTGGAGGCGGGCGCGCTCCTGGGCTTATCAGCCCTCGCCGGTTATCCCGCATTAATCATTCTCAATGGTTGTTTCTGTGCGCTCTGGGCGGCAGGGCGCTGGCTCTGTGCGGAAGAAACTTCAAGCGCTGAATCTTCCGGCATGGAGTTTCAGCCTGATGCTTCCGATGCGGCGAGACCTGTGGATCAGTTGGTAAGCTGGCGCACTGTTTTCTCCAGTCTCGCGCTGATGCTGCTGGTGGGGATTGTCATTCTCTCGCCAACCTACTTTGCTTTTCTCTACGAGGGGGTAGGGATTCAACAGCGGGCTGGCGGCGTGAGCCTTGATGCAGCGCTCGTCAATTCGCTTCATCCGGGCGCGCTCGCAACCTTCGCAAGCCCCTACATGATCCTCCTGAAGTCTTA
>JACCVS010000019.1 GCA_013698055.1 Acidobacteriota bacterium | reverse complement strand
TGAGCGCCCGCTGCCGTCTTGAGAGCGGAGAGACCCTGGCCGGGAGAGATCAGCTTGGGCATCAAGGCCGACTGCGCAGGCGTGACTCGCTCTCCTTCGGGCAACTGGGCAAGTGCGGAGGATTGGATCGTGATCCAACCTGTGGCGGGTTTGCTGGGCAGGATGAAGGAGCCGGTGAAGCTCGCCCCGGCTTCCAATATAATTACGTCCCCTGGCTGCGCAGAATTGATCGCTCCCTGTAAATCGCCTCCGGCGGGAACCGTAAACGTTGCGGCGCGTGCCGAGTTTGTCATTCCGGCCAGCAGGAAAAGGAGGGTTATGAAGGGGAGAGCGAAAAAGGAGTTATGACGAGACGAACGGCGGGTGGACAGATTAAGTCCACTTGGGATGAACATTTTTAACCTCACTTCGGTAACCGGACGATCTCAAGGCTGTTTAGCTTGAGACTCCTGGCTTTGCGAACCCGCATCGCTACGGGAGTGCCTTTAATCGGTGATTCCTGCGCTCAGGGAGAAAACGCAGATGAAATATGAGACAAGTGCGACGGTGATTGCCGCTTGATTCAGAATGAAGGGAGAGCAAGCGCATAGCGCCACGATTGCCTGCATCGTGGCAGACAATTCAAAGCGCGTGTATCTCTGTTTATATGTTTGGAGCTAAAGGAATGAGTGATAGGAGAGAAAGAACCATTTGCCAGGGGTTAGCGCGCGTGATGGGTTCCAGTCATAACTTACGAAATACCGAGAACGAAACCAGACGATTAACGGCGGAAGGCTGTGGGATAGTCCCTCAGTTCGCCGTGTGCGCAGGCACACTCTCATATAACGGAAGAGATGACTCTCTCCGATCGCCTTCGGCAACCAGACAATCTCCACAAACGCGTTAGCTTAAAACTCTGCTCACGCGTGAGGACAGGAGACTCACGGCTTTGCGCCCCTACTTCACAGCAGGTTTGCCATTATCGTATGCAATCGTCGCCTTACAAAAGATCAGGCTGCGGTTGTCCGGGACAGCCACAGCGGACTTATGTATTAAACGATATTTAGCGGTGTTTGTCAACCGCCTTGTTTTCTGCCGTGTGAAGGAGTGGGATAGCTTTCACTGAAGAGACGCGGCGCAACCGGACGAGAGCTTGCGGATATGTCTTCTTATTTGAAATTGCTTGATTATTGGCCATTTTATTCTTGACGTACTCAGCCTGAATGAGTCAATCTTTGCAACGTCAAAAGGCAGTGGGAGAAGATGGATGCCGATGGGTATGGATAATTTCAGCCGCTTGGACTCCATCTTCGAGGCAGAAAGGGTTCGGCCATTGCGCTACCTCGCCAGAATACTTCCAGTGCTTCTATTTTTCACGTTCCTCTTCCTCCCTTTCGCGATTCGTGCCGACACCATAGTTATCAATGGTGGGTCTGTCTCTATAGGAAGCTCCGGCAGCGGGCCATTTTCTCTTTTTGGGCAGGGTTTCTCGGTCAGAGGCTCTGTCAATGAAGGTCGCGTCGAACCCTCGCGCCTCTGCTTTCCCTGTAAACCTGGCGAGAGTATCAGTCTCTTGAGCTACTTTGTTGGCGATCAATCCTTCCACAACGGCCCGGCGACAATCAATGGTGTTTCGTACAGCCAACTCTTTTATCAAGGTGAATTCAACCTCGCGGGCAGAAACATGGTTATTCCGTTCGATGATTCTCCGATCATCAATCTAACGACGACGTTTACCTTGAGCGGTTCGCTGAGAGGTTGTACTCACAGTTGGACGAGCGGATGTTCGGATCAGTCAGTCTTCAGCACAATGCTGAGCGGGCAGGGGATTGTGACACTGCAACTATCCACCTTTCTCGATTCACTCAGTCATCCCAACTACTTTTTTCGAAATATCACTTATGACTTCCAACCAGTTCCTGAACCGGCTACCCTGTTGCTCCTCGGCACAGGACTAGTCGGAGTGGCTGCGCGTTATCGTCATCGCTTCCAATCCACACGCAAGAGATAAGACGGATGCAGCGGCATCGAAAATAAAGAGCGCGCTGGAGAGAGATTACATTCTTTCTCCGGCTCGCTTTATCCAATACGCCTGTGACTTTACAGGTTGATATCGCATCCGACCTGATTATCAGCCGAGTGCTGCCTTACTCGCCTCTTCTCTTTTCAGGAGCGGCGCACCACTCCCGCAATTGCCGCGCTCAACACATCGAAATTACAACCAATATCCTGACCATCTGATCCGGCCTTCTTCAGCGGACTTTCCGGGCGCGACTTGTAGTCACCGCCTTCCGGGTTGGCGAGCTTGATCTGCTTGAGCGAGACGGGATACATGTTGCGACTTTTAATAATGCTTGCGTCGCCACCGATGATCGCATTGTGCGTCACGATGCTGCCGGGAAAGTAGGCCTTAAGAGAGTCTGCGCCGGGAGCGCGACTATCGCCGACGAAGCCATATTGATTGTGCATCACAATGTTGTTGCGAAACACAAACCCCGTGTTCGCCACTCCATACGCGGTCGCAATGTTCCCATTCTGAATCACCGTGTTATGCTCGACCACCACTCCTTCTGTCTCCGTCATCA
>JACCVS010000824.1 GCA_013698055.1 Acidobacteriota bacterium | reverse complement strand
CATTGAGCGTGTTAGAGGGTACGTTGCAGCTTAATCACGCTTTAGGCTTCGAGTTACGACTGTGAGATGAGCGTCGGTCAGTGTAAAATATAGGAGCAATGAATCAAGTAATACATTTGACGGGATTAACTCAGGCGGAGTTAGCTGCCTTTGTGGAAGAAATGGATGAACCTGCGTATCGTGGGCGGCAAATCTTTGCGTCCCTTCATCATAGGCGGCTGCGCTCGTTTGATGAGATGACGGATTTGCCGAAAGAGTTTCGTGGCAAATTGAACGACCGCGCGACCGCTTCGACGCTGAAAGTAGAATCGCGTTATTTATCGGAAGACGGCACGCGCCGCTACCTGATGAAGACGCATGACAATCTCCCGGTGGAGACCGTCTTCATCCCGGAAGAAAGGCGCGACACGATCTGCTTCTCGTCGCAATCGGGCTGTCCGCTTCAGTGCAGTTTCTGTTTGACGGCGAAGCTCGGACTGCTTAGAACTCTGACGGCGGGCGAGATTGTCGAGCAGATCACAATCGCGCTCAACGATGCTTACGGCACGGGGCAGAAGACTCCGCGCGGGACTAATCTCGTCGCGATGGGAGCGGGCGAGCCGTTTCTCGCCTTCGAGTCGTTGATGAAGGCTCTCCGAATCATGGCTGACCCGCGAGGGTTACACATCGTCCCGAATCGCGTCACGGTCTCAACCGCAGGCATTGTTCCGCGCATCCGCGAGCTGGCGACTGTTACCGACCGACCGCATCTCGCAATCTCTCTGGCCGCGCCGACTGATGAACTCAGAGACGTGTTGATGCCGATTAACAAGAAGTGGCCGCTGAATGAGCTGCTCGCGGCCTGCAAAGAGTTTGAGCGCTCGTTGAAGCCAGGCGAGCGCTTCACCTTCGAGTATGTGCTGCTCGACGGCGTGAATGATGGGGATGAACATGCGCGGCAGCTTGCGAATTTGCTTAACCGTCACAATCTCCGCGCCAAAGTCAATTTGATTCCGCACAACCCGGCTGACCCGCTTCCATATCGTCCATCGCCGCCCGAACGTGTGGAGAGTTTCAAGCACATCCTGGAATCGAAAGGCGTTCACGCATTCGTCAGGCGTCCGCGCGGGCGCGACATTTATGCCGCCTGTGGTCAACTCGCGGCGCGGGGCACGGCCAACCCAACTCCACCGACGAGACATCAATTGGCTTGACGCTTTATTCGGTTAAATTCAACTCAAGGGCAAATTCATTTCAAGATGATAAATACAAACTATATCCGACGTGCAACACTGTTTCTTCTCGCAAGCATTCTGCTCACGCTTCCCGTCAACTTTCACGCCGAGCCACTTTCCCTCGCTCAAGGGAACTTTGGAGTCAATGGCTTTTTCTCTGCGGACAAGGCTCAACGTGGGCGTACTGTTCAGGCGGCTGTCGTGCTTGAAGTACCTTCAGGCTTTCACGTCAACAGCAGCCGACCGCTCGCCAAATTTCTGATTCCGACCTCGCTCAAGATCGAAGCTCCCGGCGGAATCAAGGTTGGCCCCATCAGCTATCCACGCGCCTTGCTTCGCAGCTTCAGTTTCTCGCCCGACAAATTGTCCGTATATGAAGGCCGCGCCGTTCTCCGCTTCAATGTCACCATTCCAGCGAACTTCTTATCGGGTGTGACTGAACTGCGCGCGCGCCTGAAATATCAAAGCTGTAACGATGAAGCCTGCTTTCCGCCGACCACGCGCACGGTCGCAATGCCCATTGCCATTGTTGGCGCAAACGAGTCGGTCAAGCGAATCAATGGAAGGATTTTCGGCGGGAGAAGAGGGTGAGAGCAACGTCGGGAATGGGCGATACGCCGATGATGACTCACTTGCTTTTCGTCGTTGCGTTTACCATGTATCCGCATCTCTTCCAATGACGGACATCAGGCGACCCGTCCGGCCATGCACGCGCTTTTCGCGGCGATAGGAAAAGAAGAGGTCTGTGCGGCACATCGTACAGAGCGGCGCGGTGTAAATATTTTCGGGAGAAACGCCCGCCGCGATTAACTGTTCGCGGTTTGCTCTTTGAAGATCAACGAGTGCGTGCCCATCGCGCGTCGGCGTGAATAACGTGTCTGAGCCAGGGAATTTTTCCTGAAATGCTTCGATGACTTCGCTGCCGACTTCATAGCAGCACGCTCTCGCTGCCGGGCCGATAGCAGCGGAGACATCCGCGGCTTTGCTGCCGAATTCCGCAGCCATGCGCTCAAGCGTGCCCGCGACAATCGAAGCAAGCGTCCCGCGCCACCCCGCGTGAACGGCGGCACAGGCTCCGGTGTGCGCGTCCGCCAGCAGCACGGGCACACAGTCGGCGGTCTTGACGCCCAACATGAGTCGCGGCGTGCTGGTCGTGAGCGCGTCACAATAGACGGTTTCGCCGAGCGCCTTCTCCGGTTGGAGCGTATCGTCTATATTTTTGACCAGGCGAACGTCCGCGCTGTGCATCTGCCAGCAGGAGGCGAGCGTCCACTCGCCTTCCAGGAGATTGAGAAAGCGACGGCGATTCTCGTAGATATTCTCCGCCAAGTCTTCGTTAAAGCCAGCGAGATTCAAGGCATCCCGCGGCATCGGGCTGACTCCGCCCAGTCGAGTCGAAAAAGCGTTACTGAACCCGGCCTCTTCGAGCGGCGTGCATGAGAGCGCAAGCGTGTTATCCTGAGCGCGCCAGTGAAACCCGGCGCATGTTAGTTCTGCTTCGTCAGTGATTATTTCCATCGGCATAGACATCATCGAAGTCCATCGCGTGCGCGAGGTTCTGCTCCGCACGCCGCGCTTCGTCGAGCGCGTTTACACGACCAGGGAACGCGCCTACTGCGATAGTCGCGGCGTGGTGGCCGCGCAACATTACGCCGCTCGCTTTGCCGCCAAAGAAGCCACGCTCAAAGCCCTGCAAACTGGCTGGACGGGCGGCATCGCCTGGCAGGATATCGAAGTCGCCGCGCGTGATTCAGGCGCACCCTTCCTTCACCTCAGTGGGCGCGTTCTGGAAATCTACGAAGAATCGGGCGCACGCGCCGCGCATCTCTCCATCTCACATACGACCGAGCACGCCATCGCTCAAGTCATCCTCGAAGGTTAGTTGCTCTTTCAAACAAGAGGGCGAACGATTCATCAACAATCGTTCGCCCTTTTTAGATTACGCAAACCTGTTTGCTCTTGCAAGCCGTGTGGTTTACTGCTGACCGCTCACGTATGATGAGCTTCGCCTGCTGCCGCTGTTTCCCACCTCGTTGACGAGCGTGCGCTGGCCGCGAGTATCCGTCACAACCCTTGTCGCACTCCGCGACGGAGTTTCCGATGTTCCAATTGTCATTTGAGGGCGCAGCAATGGCTTCGGGCGCGAGCCGTCAGATTCGCTGATCGTCGCCGGTTCGTAATCGTAAGCACCCACAGCATCAGATGAAGCCACAAGCTCGTACATTTCTCCATGCGTGGTGCATTCGAGATTTGGCGCGAGCGTGGCCGTGATGGCGACGTGCTCACGTTGCGGGCACGAAGCATTGGCGAGCAAGCCTGATTCCGGGTCTATCTCGGCCAGGGTGATGCCCGCCGGACGACTGAACGCTTCGCCGCCGAGGTCAGGTCTCAATTCGACTGACTTACTGACGAATTCAGTCCACGCGGGCAGCGCAGCTTCCGCACCGGTCAAGCCGAGCTGCTTGTTGTCATCAAAACCGATCCAGACCGCGACGACCAGATTCGGCGTGTAGCCGATAAACCACCCATCGCGCGACGTTCCGGTCTTGCCCGCTATCGCAGTCTTCTTGACCGCGCCGCGCGCCGCGCGTGCCGTGCCGTGGTCAATCACGTCCGTGAGCATATCCGTGATCATGTATGCGGTCGTGGGCTTAATCACCTGTTGCTCGCGCGGGATGCTGTTGATGATGTCTGTGCCCGAAGAATCGGTTGCTCGCGCAATCACATTCGGCTCGACGCGCACTCCGTTATTTGCAAAGGCGGTGTAAGCAGCAGCCAGTGCGAGCGGCGACGCCTCGGTCGTGCCGAGGGCAATCGAAGGATAAGCCTCTGCTTTCGGTAGGCCGAATCTTTGTGCCGTCCGCTCGACCCGGTTGAGTCCCGTTCGCATCGCCACATCAACCGTCACGACGTTAAGCGAGCGCACGAGCGCCGTTCTCATCGTCACGTCGCGCATTGAAAAGCCGCCGCCATAATTCGACGGGCGATATTTTGCGTTTCCGGCGTAGATGAATTCCCGCGGCGTGTCAGCATACATCGTCAGCGGCGAGAGTCCACACTCAAGCGCCGTCGAATAGACGATGGGCTTGAAGACGGAACCGGGCTGGCGGCGCGCATCCGTCACACGGTTCAACTGCGACTCGGCATAGTCGCGTCCGCCGACCATCGCCAGCACATCTCCCGTCTTCGGATCAAGGGCAACGAGCGCAGCCTGCGGCTTGACTCCGCGCTTATTGTAAACTTTGTCGAGACGTTCGAGCTGCCGCTTAACCGCCGTTTCGGCCAATTGTTGTAAGTCGAGATCAATCGTCGTATAGACGCGGAGAGCGCGCTCGTCCCCGCTCTCTTCCTGGCCGAGACGTGATTCCACGACGCGGTTGACGTAATCAATAAAGTACGGCGCGGTTGACTTGTCCTCGTTTGCGGGCGCAACCGCGATTGTCTCCATCGCCGCTGCACGAGCTTCTTCATTCGTGATGAACTTATCGCGCGCCATCGCGCCAAGCACCGTGTTACGCCGCGCAGCGGCTGCTTCCGCGTGACGATCCGGCGCGTAGCGGTTGGGACTTTGAATCATCCCCGCAATTGTCGCGCTCTCGCCGAGCGTCAGGTCTTTTAACTCTTTACCAAAGAAGGTGCGCGCAGCCTGCTCAACGCCGCGCACGCTGATGCTGCCGCGCTGACCCAGATAAATCTCGTTACAGTAGAGAGCGAAGATGTCTTCCTTTGACAGTCTTCGTTCGAGCGCGAAAGCCGTCATCGCTTCGGCGTACTTGCGGCGCAACGTACGCTGCGGCGTCAGGAAAGTGTTCTTAACGAGTTGCTGCGTGATGGTCGAGCCGCCCTGCGAAGAATCGTTGTCCGTCGCATTGCGTAAAAGAGCGCGCGCCACTCCCCAGATGTCCACGCCGCCATGCTCGAAGAAGCGTCGGTCTTCAATCGAGAGGATGGCGTGCGCCAGCACAGGCGGAATGTCACGATAAGCGAGCTGCCGACGTTGATCTGTCTTCATCGCGGCATCGGTCGTCAGGATTTCCGGCTCAAGCGTGTAGGACTGTAGCGTCACACCCATGTCGCCCGTCAGTTCCGAGATATGATTGCTCTTATTAAATTGGATGCGCACGACTTCCGGCGAATTAGTTCCTGAAGGGCGCGGGCGAATTTCGATGGCATTGCTGTGTGTGATAAAGCTTCCGCTCCAGGCATCGCTCGCGTTGCTTTCGATGTACCCGGCGCGGCGCAAGAGTTCGACGAGGCCGTCGCGTGAAATCGTTTGCCCGGCGCGCAAAGTTCGCGGCGCGGCGTAAATCCCCGCGCGGCTCGTCAGGTAGCCGCTCTTCAAGCGAGCGTCAACCACACCGGAGTAATAGTTGTAAGAGTGTATGAAAATGCCAGTGCCCACGATGATGAGCAGAAGAACGCTGGCCAGAATGGAACGGAAGATGATGCGGCGTTTGCGCGCATGTGCGAGTTGCTTGAGAGCTTG
>JACCVS010000819.1 GCA_013698055.1 Acidobacteriota bacterium | reverse complement strand
TGGCCTTAATGAATCCCCACAACGACACGGTCGTCCCCATTCGCGAGCTTCCCGAAAAAGGTGCGCGGCAATACGGACGTTTCGTCTTGCTGCGCCGCTCTCTGAAAGAGGAAGAGAAAAAAGAGGAGAAGAAGAGCGCGGCGAATCCTCTCAGTGATGACGACTCAGACAACTCCCGGGGATTGCGGCAAGATGTGCGGTTTGAGTTGAAAGATTTTATCCAGGACAAAATCATCTGGTCGCGTGATTTCCCGAGAGAGGTTCCGGAGTTTTCGTTTGATGAATTCAGCGGCAGATTGATTTTTTACTGGCGGCTCGGCGGCGATGCAGGCAAGACGAAGTTGAAGGAATCCGCCGAGATGCAAGCCAAAGCCGCCACGCTCGGCAATAAGGCTGAAGATTATCTGGTGGAAATTGTGGACGCTTTCGCTCAGAAAACCGTCGGCATGATGTTGCTCGAAACCGGCAAAGGCTCGTTCAATGTGGGCAAAGGCCTATCGGAAGGAAATTGGTTGGTGCTGCACGATTCGGAAGGGCGCGTGCTGGTTTATTCAATTAAAGACGGCAATTTGCGCCATCGCTTTTTCGGTGGCAAGGCAGCAATCAATCCGAAGAAGAATCAAATCGCGGTTGAGAATTTTCCGGGAGAAGTCACGCTTTACGATCTTGATACCGGCGACCGCCAAATCAATTTTGTCATCAGTGGCGGCGCGACCTTCGTTAGGTTCAATTTCGATGGCAATAAATTGTTTGTCCTCAGCGACACGCAATCCGTCTATGCCTTTGACTTGAGCAAACTCACCTCTAAAACGACGGCGCAAGCGAATTGATTGGTTAGAAACCAGAGGGATTTGGTAGCTTTCCTGTTGGCTTTGCGCCCTGTGTCGGGATTTGCTAGTCTTTCGCGCTTTCAGACTACCTGTTAGGAATAATTTTGAGCAGGCAAAAAGTCTGTTACAATCGGTCTAGCCCAAAAATACTATGATGCCGAAGCCACACTTTTTGAGATTCGTGGGCTGACGATAGATTGAACTTCATAGAGAATCCGCGTGCATTATCCCGCACACGATGGGTGGCGCTAATAAACGTTAATCAAGGAGACTTAAATGCCAGGACGCTGTCCCTCTTGCAATCAGACTTATACGGACGAAACACTGACCTTCTGCCCGAACGATGGCACGCCTCTGATCAGGGAAGCGGGAATGTATGGCGGCGGCGGCCAGCCACCCGCGCCGGTCAATTATCCGCCACCGCCACCGCCGCAGCAGGCTTATTATCCCGGCGCGCAGCAACCAGGCGGTCAGGCTCCGCCACCACCGGGCTGGCAGCCGCCCTACGGTCAGCAGCAGCAACAACAATATTCTCCTCCATACGGCGCAGCGCCCGCAGGCGGCAGCAAGAATAAAATGCCGCTTATCATCGGTGCGCTGGCGCTGGTGCTGATCGGCGGCGGCATCGGCCTCTACTTTCTTTTAAGAGACAATTCGTCTTCGACGACTACGACGACAACCAACACTACCCCAACGAGCAGCCCCATCGCGACCAGATCGCCGGGTGGCTCGACCAGCACTACCTCCTCGCCGGGCAGCACGACGACCAGCACATTTCCTACTCCGTCAACGACGACTACGACCGGCGGCTCTTACACCGAAGATCAAAAGCACAAGCTCTTTCAGGCTGTCGGCATGACGGGTGATAATGATCTCATCGTCGAGGTAGCTCAGAAGATCGGACTCGTTGATGCAAAGGGTCAGCCGAATTCACAATTCCAGACGTTTGTCGCAGAACACAGCGAGTGGGGAAAAAGAAATCTTTCCTGGGTGCAGGAACACCTCAACCCGGAGAAGGCCAGAGCCTACGTGATGGCGAACAAGTAGCCGCGCCAGCGCGAGTTCGCCACGCGAGATTCAAAAACCCCTGCGGCTCTACCGTCAAATCGAAAAGCGCCGGAAGAACAGTTCTCCGGCGCTTTTTTAGTTTGCGCTCAGGCACACGACGCGCTTACTCTTGCCGCGTTTACAAATGCCTTACGAACTCTTTCTCGCCCTGCGCTACCTGCGCGAGCGTCGCCCCCGCCGCCTCGCGCGTGCAACAGCGTTTGCAGCACTCATCGGCATAGCCTTCGGCGTTGCCGCGCTGATCGTCGCGCTGGCGCTTTCAAATGGCTTCCGCGAAGAGATGCGCGACAAAATCCTGCGCGGCACGGCTCATATCACGCTGATGCGCCGCGACGGCCAGTCCGTTCCAAACTGGCGCGCGCTCGTTAAACAGGTTCAAGAGACTGAAGGCGTCACGGGCGCGAGCGCAACGACTTACGACGGCGCGCTTTTGAGCGGCACTAACGGCTCGGCCTTCGCTATCTTGCGCGGCCTCGACCGCGACTCGACGCGCGCCGTCAGTGAAGTCCGACGCACAATCATTGCGGGCACAATCGAGCCTCTGTTAACCGAGCCATCCCCGTTTGAGAAAAGCGAGAGCGCGCCGCAAGCCCAATCAAAAGAGGAAAAGCGCGCAGGCGAAAACAGTTCAGATGATACTCCCCCAATTACCTCTTTCGACGAGATTCCAAGCGAAGCCGCGATGCCGAACGCGGTTATCGGAACGGAGCTGGCCGCCCACACGAATCTTCAAGTCGGAGACACAGCCACGATTATCTCAGGCGAGGCGACGCTGACGCCTCTCGGACTTGCACCCAGATTCAGACGCGTCCGCATTGTGGGATTATTCCGGTCTGGCCTTTACGAATATGATGCGGCGTGGGTTTATGTCTCGCTCGACACCGCCGCGAGCTTCGCGGGAGCAGATGCGCCTTCCGCCTCTACCATCAGCATCGAGGTAGCGGACATTTATTCGGTCGAGCAAGTCTCGGCACGACTCCGGGAGCGACTCGGCACGGAACACACCACCGTCAACTGGCAGGAAGCTAACCGCCCGCTCTTTGCCGCGCTCGCGCTTGAGCGCCGGATGGGACTTTTCATCATCGCTTTAATCATCCTGATCGCCGCGCTCAACATTACGACGACGCTTGTGCTTCTCGTGGTCGAGCGACGCGCTGACATAGCGGTTCTCAATGCTCTGGGCGCACGTGGCCGTAGCATCATGCTCGTCTTCGTCATCGAAGGCGCGATTATTGGTCTTGTCGGCATCATTTCAGGCATCGCGCTCGGTCTCGTCGCCTGCTTCGTCGGCGATCATTACAAACTCGTCAGTCTCCCAGCCGATATTTACTCGATCAGCAGCGTGCCCTTCCATACGCGCGCTGTTGATATTGCACTCGCCGCGCTCGTGGCTTTCATCCTGAGCTTGCTGGCGACAATCTATCCGGCACGCGCCGCTGCCAGAATGCGCCCTGCGGAAGCCTTACGCGATAGCTAGTCCAAAGTTCAAAGTCAAAACTTGGAACAGTTGACCTTGAGCATCGGATGTTAGATTTTGGAACTTAGACATTGGGCTTTGGACTCATAGTACGCGGCTTAAGAAAATCCTTTCGCACTCCAACGGGCGCGGAGTTGGAAGTGCTGCGCGGTGTTTCGTTCTCTGTTGGGGCGGGCGAGATGCTGGCGATGATGGGCGCATCCGGCGCAGGCAAATCAACTCTGCTGCACCTGCTCGGCGGTCTGGAAACGGCTGACGACGGCATCATCAAATTGGATGGTTTTGTGATTACGAAGTCAGCAGCCACGAGGCTGGCGCGTTATCGCAGCGAAGCGGTTGGTTTCGTCTTTCAATTTCACCATCTACTGCCTGATCTAACGGCGGTGGAAAACGTTGCCCTGCCGCTTTTCATCAGCCGCGCTCGTTATGGCGAGAGCTTACAACGCGCAAGCGCAGCATTGGAGAGCGTCGGACTACTGGAGCGCGCAGCGCACCCAATCGCACATCTCTCCGGCGGCGA
>JACCVS010000814.1 GCA_013698055.1 Acidobacteriota bacterium | reverse complement strand
GGAGCAGATCATTCGCCCGACGGGACTGATGGACCCTGTCGTCGAGGTGCGACCCGTCAAAGGGCAGATTGATAATCTTCTGGAAGAGTGTCGCGTGCGGGCAGAGCGTAACGAGCGCGTGCTGGTCACGACCCTGACGAAGAAAATGTCCGAAGATTTGACGGAATACTTCGCAGAGGTCGGCGTGCGCGTGCGTTATCTGCATTCGGACATCGAGACGCTGGAAAGAATCAAAATCCTGCGCGATTTGCGGCGCGGGGAGTTCGACGTTTTAGTCGGCATCAACCTTTTGCGCGAAGGCTTGGATTTGCCTGAAGTCTCCCTTGTCGCCATTCTCGACGCGGACAAAGAAGGGTTCCTGCGCTCCGAGCGTTCGTTGATTCAAACTATGGGGCGTGCGGCGCGACATGCGAGCGGCACGGCGATTCTCTACGCCGACAAAATCACGGATTCAATGCGTCGGGCGATAGGCGAAACCGAGCGCCGCCGGGTGATTCAGGAAGCCTACAATCTGGAACACGGCATCACGCCGCAGACAATCATCAAGCCAATCGAGGCCACGCTCGTCACGGCCTACGAAGCCGATTACTTCAAAGTGCCCATCAACCTCGACGAATATTCCGATTACACGCGGGCGAACATTAAAGAAACCATCGCGCGGATGGAGGCTGAGATGCGCGAGGCCGCCAAACGCTTTGAGTTTGAGCGCGCGGCAGAAGTGCGCGACCGCATCAAGTACCTGCGCGAGCGCGAACTACAAATGATCTAAGCGAAAGTTCAGTGCGCTCATGAAAAACAACTTTTTTGAAGTGGCTGGTGGGCTAATCTAAATGTTCCGTTTTACGACTGCCGGAGAATCACACGGACGCGCTCTCGTCGCCATCCTCGAAGGCTTGCCCGCCGGGTTGCCCGTTGACGTTGAGCAGATCAACCATGAGTTAGAGCGCAGGCAATGGGGCTATGGGCGCGGGGGTCGAATGAAGATTGAGCGCGACCGCGTGGAGATTATGAGCGGCGTGCGTCATGGCCTGACGCTCGGCTCACCGCTTGCACTGACGATTGAAAACAAGGATTGGGCGAACTGGACTGAAGTGATGTCGGTTGCGCCTCTTGATGCGCCACCGGAGAAGTCGCGTCGCGTGAAACGTCCGAGACCGGGACACGCAGACCTCGCGGGGGGGCAGAAATTCGGTGCGCGGGATTTGCGAGACGTGCTGGAAAGGGCATCTGCGCGCGAGACGGCGGCGCGAGTCGCTTGCGGAGCTTTAGCAAAACAGCTTCTCGTCGCTTTCGGTGTTGAAATCCTCAGCCACGTCATCCAACTCGGCGGTATCCCCGATGCTCCTTTGGAACTTTCATGGGAAGCAATCTCAAACATCCCTGGTGATGAGCCGCTGCGCTGTGCAGATGCGGAAGCGCAATCGCGTATGGTTGCACTTATTGACGAAAAGCGGCGCGAGGGCGATACGCTCGGCGGCATCTTCGAGGTCGTCGTGCGTGGACTATTGCCCGGCCTCGGCTCTCACACGGCGTGGGACTTGAAACTCGACGGGCGATTGGCGCAAAGTGTGATGTCCATTCCGGCGGTCAAGGCAGTCGCCATTGGCGCGGGCGCAGAGGCGAGCAATCTCCCTGGCTCTGAAGTCCATGACGAGATCGCTTACAACGAAACGAGCCAGCAGTTCATCCGTCAAACCAACCGCGCGGGCGGACTCGAAGGCGGGATCACCAACGGCGAGGAATTAAGAGTGCGCGGCCATCTCAAGCCAATTTCGACACTGCGCCGCGCTCTTCGCTCAGTGGACATTGACACGAAAAAGGAAGAGTCGGCTTCGTTTGAGCGTTCGGACATCACGGCGGTTCCGGCGGCGGGCGTGATCGGGGAAGCGATGGTCGCGCTCGTTCTGGCCTCCGCGATGCGCGAGAAGTTCGGTGGCGATTCTTTAGGTGAGATGCGGCGCAACTTCGACGGTTACAGAGAGCAGTTACGCGGTTACTGAGTTATGCCTGAGATTCGTGAATCTATCAGACGGAGATCAAGACCCGGCGATACGGCGGTAGCGGGCTTCGACGAGCATGTAGAAACCGTAGGCAATGAGTCCGACGGCAACAATCCCGAGCGCCCACGCGCCGTAATAGTTTTCGGCGAGAGATTGCAGCGCCTCATCCAACCCTTTGGCTTCATCCGGGTTGAAGTTCACTGCTGCCTGAATGACGAAGAATCCGATGATGCAGAAAACCACGCCGCGCGCCGCATAGCCAATGCGTCCGCTCCACGTCGCCCAATTGTCTTTCGTCTCATTCATCTCTTTTAATTTTAGCCGCTTGCGAAACTTGGTTCTGACACCCTTGTAGATTTGGTAAAGGCCGAAGCCGATCACAAAGCTTCCTGTGAGAATGACCAGCGTGCGCCCGAAAGGCACAGTCATCACGCGGGCGATCCAGGTCTCTTGTGTATCACTGCTGCTGCTGTCGGGTTCATCCACATCAATCAGAATCTTGGCTGCTGTATAAGCCAGACCCGCATAGACCACGCCACTGAAAAAGTAGCTGATGCGGAGAGCGATGCCTTTCATCTCCGTCCCCTTGCGGTCAGCGTCGGCGATGGCTTGAATCCATCGCCAGAGAACATAACCGATGAGGCCGAAGGCGACTGTCGCGAGCGCGACTTTGCCGAAAGGTTTTTTCTCAATCTCCTGTAGCGCGCCGCGCACATCCGTTGTCTCTCCGCCCAGCCCGAAAGCCGCGAGCGTCGCCAGCAACCCGACGACGATGTAAACCACTCCCTTCGTCGCATAACCAAACCGCGCGATTCGCTCCATCCACGGGCTGGCAGCGACATCGTCCATAGTATCTTCCGCCTGCTGCTTAATATTTTTGACTGACGAGTCGGTCTTTTTCATTTTTCCCTGATTACACCATCAACCTGAATTATAAATTCGACCTCATCATACAGGAACGACCCAGTAATAATAATCACTTCCATGTCACATTTTCACTCCACCAGTGATGACACTAATGCCGCAGCAGTTTTATGACAAACGGAATCTTTTGTTGAAAGCGATAACAGGCGCTTAATCAAAAATGCTCTGAACAATCGTATAGGCTTATTGATAAATCATCATAATCAGAAAGAGTCATCGCCATTGATCACCGCATAGGAGAACGGAACGCACCTTGCAAAAGGGCCATCGCCAGATTGAAAAGGAGATTAAGCGATGGCGTTTGAAGCACGGTTATTCAGCAAGACGAGATTCAATCAATATCAGCACTGCCTCGGGTTGATAGAAGCTAATGCCCGGCTCGCTCCCCTCTGGGAAAGAATTTGCCTTGCGCTCTACATTCGTGTGGGGCCACCGCTCGCAAAGTTGTTCGGCGTTGACGTTTATTCTATGTGGCAAAGGGCTGACCAAATCGTCGCGGACGTTTTGGCCGTCACACAATCCGAGCCTGAAGAGATTGCGCGCCTTCTTCGTCGTTACATCAGGTTGCGAAGAGAGCGAGACGATCACCTGCCTTTTGATGAAGCGTGCGAGAGAATCTACGATCAATCCTTCTATCCCGTCGTCACACATTTCACATATGCTTTGCAGCCATCGGCGACCGCGCGGCTGAATTTCGTTAAAGAAGTCGTCGGGTCAATCTTTGCCCGCCAAGCGAGCGTTGCCGATTTAGGATGTGGCTCGGGTGTCATCTTAAGCGAGATTCTGAAGATGAAACCTTTGTGGACGGGACACGGCCTCGACATTAGCCATGAAGCAGTTAAATACGCGCGCCGACTTGCAGCGCACAAGCGTGTTGCCGACCGGACGAGTTTTCGCGCGGGCAACGTCACGCATTTACCCTACGCTGACGAGTCCCTGAATCTCATCATTGCCTCCGAGATTATCGAGCACATGCCCGAGCCTGAGATTGTTGTGGGAGAGATCAGACGGGTGCTCAAACCGGGTGGGCAACTGATTTTGACTATGCCCCTTGAGAGCCATACGCCCGGCCACATTCACACCCTGAGCAGCCTGGAAGATTTACAATTCCTTTGTGAGCGAGCCGGTTTGAAAATTCGTCGTCTCGAACCCCACTGGCACTTTGGCTTTGGCGACGACCGCCGACACGTCTTCGCACTCGCCGAAGCAGGGAATGGCCGCCCCGGCGCGCCGCGTGATTTTGTCTCGCCTGACGCTGTCCACAGTCTTTCAACTGCGTATCCTGAACCGGAGGCCGCCTGAAATGTCGCCCCGAGAAACGCTCTGGCAACGCAATCGCGGTATCTTGCCTCCAAAGCTGTCACTCTGCTGGCGCGTGAGATTCATTTGTCGTAAAATCAGGGCGTCAGATTGGTTGTCCCCGAACGCGCCGTAAGTCGCGTTCATGGCCTGTATCGAGAAGGAAAGTAAAATGGCTGTAATGGAAATTAGGCATTACCCTGACCCCGTGCTGTTAACGCTGGGCGATGCGGTGACGGAATTTGACGACAAGCTCAAGAAGCTGGTCTCGGATATGTTCGAGACGATGTACGCCGCGCCGGGCGTGGGACTGGCCGCGCCACAGGTCGGCGTCTCAAAGCGTCTCTTCGTGATGGATTGCTCGGGTGGAAAAGACCCGGAGCAGCGCATCGCGATGATTAACCCGGAAGTCCTGCGAGTCGAAGGGGAGCAGAACGGCGAAGAAGGCTGTCTGTCGTTTCCCGGCATCTTCTTCCCCGTCGAGCGCGAGTTTCGCGCCGTCGTTCGCGCGCACGACGTGGACGGAAATCTGTTTGAAGTTGACGGCATGGAATTGACCGCCCGCTGTATGCTGCACGAGACAGATCACTGCGACGGCATCGTGTTCATAGATAAGACCACCACGCTCAAGCGCGAGATGGTCAAGCGCAAGATCAAGAAGTTGCAGAAGGCCGGTCAGTGGTAAGGTTTCAGAAGAATTAGAGCATGTCCAAACGCGGTCGCCCATGATACATCATCCGGCGACCGCGTTTTTGCGTCTGAGTTGTGGTAACATTCCGGCATCCTAAAAGTTTTAGAAATCTCTTGAAGCGCTGGAGGAAAGCCTGATGCGACGAACTCTGATGACTCTGTCCTTGTTGCTTGTTGCTTGTCTGTTCATTGCCTGCGGTGAGCGCAGCACCACCGTCACGAACGCGAGCGCGAATTCCAGCAGTGGAGCCAGCACGACGGGCGCGAGTACGAATGGCGGCCAGGGTGGATCGGCTGGCAGCGGGCCTCAGAATCAAGGCATCGGCGGCACGAGCGGATCAAACTCAAGTGTGGTTAACGGCAACACCTACACAGTCCCGCCCGGCTTCAACAATAATGGCGACCGGGGCAGCGCGAGCAACGTTAGTAATAAACCTTAGTGCCTGGTTATGCTGGCAATGAATCATGGACAAGGTTGAGGCAAAGTTAATCTTGGAGCAGGAGCTATTACGTTATCGAAAACGCTCTTATGACGAGCTGCTCTCTTTGATTGACCATAGCGAGACTTTTTTGCGAAGTTCACCGTCTGGCACAAATTATCAAATTCAGATGAAAGTCTTTTTCGATAATATAAATGCTCAACGCGACTTGCGTGTGATGGGTGCTGTTGATGATGGAGGGTGGCGCGCATTCATTCCCTTGTGTGAAGACTTCATCATTGCTCCAGATGGCTCATTCGTAGATGAATAGCTCTAAGCGCGAACGCAGCAGAGTTTAGTTTGATGACGCTAGCCGGGAAACAAGATTCTTTCATTCTATTTCAAGGAGCCATGTATGCAGACCGAATTTCGTAACGAGCCGTTTACTGATTTCAGTAAAGAAGAGAACGCGCAATTGATGCGCGCAGCGATTGAGAAGGTCAAAGGAGAACTGGGGCGTGAGTACCCGCTGGTGATCGGCGGCGAGCGAATCAAGACAGAGGCTAAATTCGAGAGCCTGAATCCTGCGAAGAAGACTGAGGTCGTCGGACGTTTTCAGAGAGCCACCCCTGATTTAGCGAACCGCGCCGTCGAAACGGCCAACGAGACTTTCAAGACTTGGAGATTAACACCCTCGACTGAGCGAGCGAAAATACTGTTTCGCACGACGGAGATTTTGCGCGAGCGCAAGCATGAGCTGTCCGCCTGGATGATTCACGAAGTAGGGAAGAGTTGGGCGGAGGCCGATGGCGACACAGCCGAGGCGATTGACTTCTGTGAATTCTACGCGCGCGAGATGCTGCGCTATGCGGGCGACCAGCCTTTGACGAAGATTGAAGGTGAGGACAATCGCCTCGAATACCTCCCGCTCGGCGTGGGCTGTGTGATTCCGCCCTGGAACTTCCCGCTCGCGATTATGGCCGGGATGACTGTGGCGGCTGCTGTCACGGGAAACACGGTTGTGCTGAAGCCTTCTTCAGACGCGCCAACCATCGCTTACAAGTTCTTCGAGATTCTGGAAGAAGCGGGAATGCCCGCGGGTGTGGTCAACTTCATGACAGGTTCGGGCGCTGAAGTCGGGGATATCGTGGTTGACCACCCGTTGACCAGATTCATAGCCTTCACCGGCTCGAAAGAGATTGGCCTGCGGATTAACGAGCGCGCCGCGAAGGTCCACGAGGGTCAAATCTGGATCAAGCGTGTCGTAGCGGAGATGGGTGGCAAGGACGCCATCATCGTTGACGCGGGCGTTGATTTGGACGAGGCTGCGACCGGAGTAGTTCAATCCGCATTCGGCTTTCAAGGACAGAAATGCTCGGCCTGCTCGCGCGCGATTATCCACACGGACGTTTACGATTCCATGCTTGAGAAGATCGTCGAGCGTACCGAAAAGATTAAAGTGGGCGACCCGACAGATACCGCGACTAGTATGTCTGCCGTCATCAATCAGAAAGCATTCAAGACTATCAACGAGTACATCGAGAAGGGCAAAGCCGAAGGCGGGCGCGTTTTGACGGGCGGCGGCGCGGACGGCGAGCAGGGCTTCTTCATTGAGCCGACCGTGATCGCGGATGTCGAGCCGGGCGCGACCATTGAGCAGGAAGAAATCTTCGGGCCTGTGCTGGCAGTCATCCGTGCGCGCGATTTTGACGACGCGCTCATGATTGCCAATGATACGCAATTCGGTTTGACCGGAGCCGTCTACACGAACGACGAAGAGAAGCTCGAACGCGCGCGGCGCGAGTTTCACGTCGGCAACTTGTATTTGAATCGTAAATGCACGGGCGCGCTCGTCGGCGTTCATCCCTTCGGGGGATTCAACATGTCGGGCACGGATTCAAAGGCGGGCGGGCGGGATTACCTTGCGTTGTTTCTTCAGGCTAAACTTTCTTCGACCAAGATTGCCGCAAGCAAGAGCCGGACGGCGGAAAAACGCGCGGCCATTTAGAATGGTAAGCGCCCCCTTTTAACCAGAGGAGAAACACCCCAATGCGTTTTCAACGCTCATCTTTAAT
>JACCVS010000778.1 GCA_013698055.1 Acidobacteriota bacterium | reverse complement strand
AGGCACCGCTGTTCGCGGTCGGGTGCATGCCGTTGTTAGGCGCGGCATTTATAGAAACCATTCTATGAAACCGTAACTTCTATCTCGGCTGATTGATGCTCTCGATTATGCCGATCTTTCAGTACGGCTTTGATAATATGAACGGAGCCACCAAAACGGGCTTCTTTGAGCCTCCATGCTCCGTCGCTTTCAACTATTGCGCTACCCTGCGGATACCACTGGTCTGTTTTAATCAACAATGGTTCGGGCAGAAACTAAGCGGCAATCGCCCCATAACTTCTGAGATATTCAAACTGCGGATGATTTTTTACCGCTGTTTGGTCTAACGCTAACTTGGAAATTATCAAGTTGAGCAAGTGTTCATTGAAAAATCGTTGTTTGATGCTTGACATCGAGAAGACCAACTGCTCATCCGTTTTCTGCTCTTCTTGCGCTATCAGGCGTGCCACATTGACGACAGTGACTGAGGCGTTGAAGTGAAAATGCAGCGCCGCTTGGTCACGCGCTTGGCAATCAGAAAAGCCAGCAAACTGTTTAGCATCGCGGAACAGGAACTCGATCTGAAACCGCGCTTTGTAAAAACGAAAGATGTCGGGCGCGGGCAACGAAGTGTCGGTCGAGAACAGCACCACATAGCGGGGCTTCTCTGGCTCTTTGCGGTTGACGACGACCACCGCTCTGATGCGTCGCTTCAAGCTGACTGACCACACCACTACCGTGTAGAGCATGAGCTGTGGAGAGTCCGTGGCAATCTGCACCCAGCGACTCAAGTCCTGAAAATCAACTTTGTCGTCGAACTGGCGTCTTCGGCCGCGTTTCTTCTGCGACCCGTCATACAGATACAGAAGGTCGGCATCCGAGCGCAACTTACTGACCACCTGATAGCCTAAGGCGCAGACGCCCGCGACAAATTTGAGCTTGGCGTAGAAGCCGTCAAAGACGCCATATCTGACCGAGCGCGGGAAGTAAGGGGCTGTTCGCTTGAGATGTTCAAGATAAAAGTCAATGCGCGTGTGCGTCTTCTCTGGCTTCTTTATTTCGGGTAGCGGCGCGGTCTGTTCGGCTGAGAGCGCGAAGGCTTGATTGCGTTCGACATCCACGATAGAGATCAAGGAGACTTCCAAGCCACGCTCGGCGCGTGCGGCACAACCGTTCCAGAAGCGGTCAAGCCCGTAAGTATGCTTCCCGCTCTTGGAAGAAAAAGAAGCGTCCTGGGCAAAGAGTTTTGTGTTTTCTGCTGGGATGCCGCGAGCAATGGATGATTGAAGGAAGGAAGCGAAATCGAAAGGCTGGCGAAAGTGACGGCGATAGGTCTTTTCATGCAAAGAACTATGCCGACTCAAGTTCACGAAGTTGATGCGCGTGCGCGTGACTAGCATGGTGACAAACAAGGTCAATAAAAACTTGCGTTGTGGTTTGGCAACTCCGCGCATGCGGTCTAAAATCTGTGTGACTACGGTCATCAGCCAATTCTCCTTGGAGGTGCGTTTGGTCACACACATCTAAGAGCGTGTCTGAAAAGTCATTCAAGAGTCCAATCTAGCGAGCATCAAGCGAATCATCCCTGCATAAACCATCGCTTCCGAGGTTTCGCATAAGCCTTCGTAGTCTTTTGACAATCGCCGTTGCTTGCTCAACCAGCCAAATGTTCGCTCTACTATCCAACGTTTGGGTAACAACTTGAATCCTTTCTCGCCTTCTAATTTCAGAACCCATTCCAACGTGACTTCGCGCCATCGCGCTAATGCTTTGATCCACTCACTCAATGACCCTTTATAGCCACCGTCAAGCCAGATCAATTTCATTCTCCACCACTTGCCGATTAACTCGGCTAAAACCTCGCGCGCGCCGGCTGTTTCCGACACTCCCGCCGCGTGTACCACCACCACGATCAACAGTCCGAGACTGTCAACCAACACATGTCGTTTTCTGCCCTTCACCTTTTTGCCACCATCAAAGGAGACCGCCTCGCGTGCCGTGTCCACCGTTTTAGAACTTTGCGAGTCAATTATCCCGACACTTGATTGAGCTTTGCGTCCACTCTTTAAGCGCAAGAGTCGGCGCAGCCGTTTGTTGGTGTGCTTCCACCACGCACTTTTCCGCCATGCCCGAAAATAATGATAAACAGTCTGCCACGGCGGATAATCCTTTGGTAAATACCGCCACGCACAGCCCGCACGCAGCAAGTAAAATATCGCGTTCAGAATCTCGCGCCGCGTGTGGGTGGGTGGTCTGCCAAATTGTTTTTGCTTCGGCAAACACTTCTTGAGATACTTCCATTCTCCGTCAGTTAGGTCACAAGGATAGATTCGTTTGGTCATGAATCTAGCTTACCCTAACTGACGGAGACTTTTCAGACACGCTCTAAGACGTGTGGCGAGATGAAAAAGATTGATCTCGGCGAAACTACTGTAACTTTGTTAGCCTAACTTCAAAAAGTACGCACGACGAAAACTGAACAATAACGGGGAGTGTAGATTGATGAATACAGACAGGCACAGCGAGACGGTATTGGTTCGTGGCGAGCACGCGGCGAGCGGCGAGCGCGGCGAGAAACTGCACGTCAACGGCGCGTCGGTGGCGATGCGCCTCTGGGAGCGCGAGGCGGCGGGCACGAAGAA
>JACCVS010000769.1 GCA_013698055.1 Acidobacteriota bacterium | reverse complement strand
AAATTCCTTTTGTTTCGACGGGCGGCAGAATTACCATCTCGATTGTTCCCGGCCTCGCCTCGCCCGTTCCCTTGCCCATCAGCACGTCCGTGTTCTTAATGGCGATTGGCACAAAGGGCACACCGGCTTCCATCGCCATGTAGAATCCCCCTTTTTTGAACCGCAGGAGTTTGCCGTACCCCGCGCGAGTGCCTTCCGCAAAGATGGCAAACGATGTCCCGGAACGCAACTTATCGGTAGCCTCCTTCATCGTTTGAACTGCACGCTCGTTGTTGCTGCGGTCAATCGCCATGATATTAACGTAACCCATAGCGTATCCCATGATGGGAACGCGCAGTAACTCTTTCTTGGCGACCAGACCGATGCGCCGACCAAGATGATAAAAGAGCGCCGCCGTGTCCAGATACGACCTGTGATTCGCGATGAAGACGTAAGACTGCGCCGGGTCGAGATTTTCTTTCCCAATGACCTTAACTTTCATTCCGCTCAGGCGCAGCCAGTTACGTGCGCCCCAGAGAGCCGCAGGATAAAGCCAGTGCCGACGCCCGGCTATTCGTGAAACGAGAATAGTCGGCGTCCCAACGATGAGCAACATCGCGCCCGCGACCGCGAGCGACCACCAGTTGAGAAGCCTGTATTTGAGACGCAGCGCGTGGCCTGTGTTAGACTCAGATTCGCGCGATTGTTTAATCGCGTCTCTCGCTTCTATCAATTCACTCGAAGGGTTTTCGGAATGTTTTTCGGAAGGATTCGTCATCCGTTCATGCTCGTGGCTCGCCTTGCGCTTGCCCTGATTGCGGTCTCGTTTTTCTCGCCCGTTATGGTTCGCGCTGAAGGTGCTGCGGATTCCGCTCCGCAACCCGGTGCGATTCCCAGCCCGCGCTCCCTGCTCGGTTTTGCGCCTGGCGATGATCGCAAGATAGCTGACTGGAAGCAGATTTCAAACTACTTCGCGCAGCTAGACCGTGCGAGCGACCGCGTGCAAGTTCAGACTCTCGGCGAGACGACTCTCAAGCGACCTTTCATCGTGGCCTTCATCAGTGCCCCTGAGAATATACGCAATCTGGCGAAGCTCAAAGAGATTCAAAGGAAACTGGCCGACCCTCGCCTCGTCCAGTCGGAAGCCGAGCGTGAGCAATTGTTCCGCGAGGGCAAAACAATCGTCGTCATCTCCTGCTCGATTCACTCGACCGAGATCGTCGCCTCGCAGATGTCCATGCAGCTTGCCTTTGAGCTGGCAAACGCCGACGATGCGGAGACACGCGAGACTTTGCAGAACACTATTCTGCTGCTCATTCCATCCGCCAACCCTGACGGCATAGACATCGTCGCCGATTGGTATCGCAAGACTCTCGGCACACCCTATGAAGGCACAGACCCGCCCGAACTCTATCATCACTATGCAGGGCACGACGACAACCGCGACTGGTTCATGATGAACCTGCAAGAGACGAAACTGGTCACGCGTCTCTTCTGGAAGGAATGGTTTCCACAAATTGTTTATGACATCCACCAGCAGGGCACGGACGGTGCGCGCTTCTTCATCCCGCCTTTTTACGATCCGCCAAATCCGAACATCGCGCCGCTCCTGCTTCGTCAGGTTGGATTGCTTGGACACAAAATAGCGGCAGACCTTCAAGCCGCAAACATCAAAGGCGTCATCACCAACGCGGTTTACGATACATGGTGGCACGGTGGCTTTCGCACGGCACCCTATTATCACAACTCCATCGGCATTCTCTCCGAAGCCGCGAGCGCAAAGTTGATGACGCCTTTGAGCGTCACCCGCGAGCAACTGATGAAAGCGAACTCACGCGGGATGTCATCTGCACTTTCTGCGGAGACGAACTTTCCAGACCCCTGGCCCGGCGGCTTGTGGCGGCCACGCGACATTATGAGCATGGAGATGCTCGCGTCGCGTTCCGTGCTTTCGATGGCGGGTAAGTATCGAGTCGAGTATCTGCGAAACTTTTATCAACTGAATCGCCAGAGCGTTGAGGCGACACGGGCAGC
>JACCVS010000765.1 GCA_013698055.1 Acidobacteriota bacterium | reverse complement strand
TGTTCATCGAAACGGATTGCCCGTTTCTGACCCCTGTCCCGTTTCGTGGGCGACGCAACGAACCTGCGCTTGTCATCGAGGTCGCGCGTTTTCTGGCAGAGATTCGCGATCTGACGACAGAGGAAATGGGATGCCTGACGGCTAATAACTTCGCACGCTTTTTCGGTTTGACACTCCCGTGTTTCGACCAAGTGGGGAAAGAATCTGACAGCCCGGCTGTTTGAAGAAATCCTGCCGGAGAACTTTCGCCGCGCCGAGATTTGATGTTATGCTCTCGCTTGTTCTGAGGCGATTCGGTCAGGCCGGTGAACCTGTAACATTTATGGCTCAGCAAAATTCATTCGACATCATCTCCAAAGTTGACCGGGCTGAAATCACCAATGCCATCAATCAAACTTCAAAAGAAGTCAGCCAACGATTCGATTTCAAAGGAAGCCACGCCACCGTCACCCTTGAAGAGAAGGAGCTTGTTCTCGCGGCGGAAGACGAAACGCGCCTGCGCAACATGAACGACATCCTTCAGCAGAAGCTGGTCAGGCGCGGCATCCCGCTGAAAGCCTTAAGCTACGGCACAGTTGAGCCAGCGGCGGGCGGAACGGTTCGACAGCATGTAGCAATTCAGCAGGGCATCCCGCAGGAAAAAGCCAAAGAGATCGTCAAGTTTATTAAAGACAGCAAGGCCAAAGTGCAGGCCGCGATTCAAGCCGACGTGGTTCGCATCACCGGCAAAGACCGCGACACCCTGCAAGATATTATAGCCAAGCTCAAAGCCAATGACTTCGGCATTGACATGCAGTTTACGAATTATCGAACGAACTAAAATCAAGTGATAAGTGATGGGTGATGGGTGATAGGCAAGTGCATTTCTCTTATCTCCTATCACCTATCACCTATCACTAATGAATATGCAAACGTCCGGCCCACTTACCGCTCTTGAAGACCCGCAGCTTTCGGCGCGGCGCATCTTCAGTCTCATCGCTCCCGAAATGGCTGAGGTGGAAGCGGAGTTTGAGCGGCAGGCGCAGTCCAACATTCAGGTCATTGCGTATATTAGCGACTACCTGCGCGCTTCGGGCGGCAAGCGTGTACGTCCGGCGCTGACGATTCTCTCAAACTATGCTGTTGGCGGGGAAGGTGCGCGACACAATTCCATTCGCATGGCTACTGTGATGGAATTTCTTCACACGGCCACGCTCGTTCACGACGATATTATTGATAATGCGGAGACGCGCCGCAATCGTCCTTCGGTCAACTCGCGCTTCGGAAATCAAACCGCAGTGCTGATGGGCGACTGGCTTTACATGTCCGCCTTTGAAACCAGTCTCGCCGAACGCTCCTTGCCCATCCTGGACATCCTGACGGCTGCCACACGGAAGATGACCGAAGGCGAGTTGTTGCAGTTGACGCTGCTCGGTCACACAGACATCACTGAGAAAGAATACCTGTTTATCTTGCAGCACAAGACGGCCTATCTGTTTAGCGCCTGCTGTGAGATCGGAGCAATTATGGGTGGGGCGGATGCGGTTGGGCAGGCGGCGCTCAGAGACTACGGGATGAATCTGGGAACGGCCTTTCAGCTTGTTGATGATTTACTGGACTTCACGGCTTCGGATGAAACCCTGGGCAAGCCTGCTGGAGTTGATTTGCTCGAAGGAAAGCTTACGCTGCCTTTAATCTATCTTCTTGAAGGCGATCCAGAGGCACGGTCTGCGGTGGAGACTGTGATGCGAGAAGGAAGCTATCGAAAGACAACACGGGAATCCCTGCTTGAGCAGGTCGAGCGCACGGGCGCACTTGATCGTGCGCGTGAGCGCGCCTCTCATTATGCCGAAACGGCGCGCGATGCTCTCAACATTCTGCCTTCGTCAAAATATACTGATGCTTTACACTCAATTCCGAGTTATATTATTGAGAGGGATAGATGAAAAGTAGAATTCAGGAGTCAGAATCCAGAATGATAAGGCTGCAACCGTTTCTGTTTTTATTCTGACTTCTGGATTCTGGATTCTCCCTTACGCTAATGCCTAGCGATAATCTGATTTCGACGCTTGAGCAGAGTCTGCGGCAGACGCGGGCTGCGCGGACTCGTCTGGCTGCGCGCCTCGCAGAACTTGAGGCCGAAGCCGAAACGGTGCGCGCGGAGCTGGGAGAAATGGATACGCTGACGAGCCAGACCGAAGCGGCGGTCGTTCGTCTCTTGTCGTCGGTGCTGACAGCACAGTCTGCTCCCGTCAGCTCTCCGTCTGACGCGGAGATCGAAGCGGCGATGCGACGGGATGCCTCGACGAGCGGCTTCGCGCCGCGAACGACCATTCCGCGACATCATATTCCGCCTGTGCCGCCGGAAGTAGAAGTTAGAAGCGACAGATTTTTTGATCGAACGATTCCGCAGGCCACCACCATGATTCTGAGAGAAGCGGGCGAGCCGCTTCACGTCAACGAGATTTATACACGGCTGCTCGAAGGCAGCTTCAACTTCACAGGCCACAACCCCACCATCAGCATCGCCGTCTCACTTAATCGCAACGGGCGCTTTCGCAAAGTCGCCCCCGGCACATTCGATCTGGTGATGCGTGATGCGTCACAAGCCTCTTAACGAATCTCAACTAACAAGATGCGCGCAATGATTCTAGCTGCCGGTTATGGTACACGGCTCTGGCCTTTGACTGTTGACCGGACGAAACCCGCGATTCCTTTTCTGGGCAGACCGCTCGTCGGATATGTTGCGGAATACCTGAGCGGCTTTGGCTGCCGTGAGGTGGTCGTTAATCTGCATCACCGGCCTGAGTCAGTGCGCGAGGCGCTGGGCGATGGCAGCCGGTTCGGAGTTCATCTCCAATACGTCGAAGAAGATATAATTCTCGGCACGAGCGGCGCGGTTGACAATGCGCGACATCTCCTCGAAGGCGAAACGTTTTTCGTCGTCAATGGCAAGATAGTGACCGACATTGATTTGTCAGAAGCTCTGGAAACACACCGGCGTAACAACGCTCTGGCAACGCTCGTGCTATTGCCCAATCCAAGGCGTGAACGCTTCAGCATGGTCGAGACTCGAGACGAGTTAGTCACGGGCTTCGGCGGGATGCCCGCTCCCATCTCCGCCGAATGTGAGAAGGGTGATGAAAAGAGCGTGCCCTTGATGTTCACGGGGATTCAGATTTTCGAGCCGCGCATCTTCGATTACATCCCGCGCGGCGTCTTTTCTCATTCGGTGACGGATGTCTATCCTCAAGCCATCGCGCAGGGTGAGCGCATCGTCGCGCATGCGGCATCGGGGCGGTGGTACGAGCTTTCGACTATCCCCCGATACTTGGAGATCAGTCTCGCTTTGCTCAAAGACACGGGGCGCGACGTGGAGATGGGTGAAGGCTGCTTTATTTCTCCATCTGCTGAAGTAAGGGAATC
>JACCVS010000484.1 GCA_013698055.1 Acidobacteriota bacterium | reverse complement strand
CGGCGACACCATCCCGCACGTCTATTTTCCAAATGATTCCATCATTTCTTTGCTGGCTGCGGTGGAAAATCGTTCGACTCTCGAAGTGGGTATCGTTGGAAACGAAGGTATCGCAGGCATCTGCGTTTTCTTGGGAATGAACACGTCACGCTATCAGGCGCTGGTACAGGGTGAAGGCACGGCGATGAGAATGAAAACGGCGGCATTCTCCAAGGAGTCCGCCCACACGGGAGCACTGCACCGACTGCTGCTCCGCTACACGAATTCGCTAATGACACAAATCTCTCAATCAGCCGCCTGCAATCGCTTCCACACAGTAAACGCGCGGCTCGCCCGTTGGCTGCTGATGACCCGCGACCGCATGGGATCAGACGAGTTTCGATTAACGCAGGAATTTATGTCTAAGATGTTAGGCGTCAGGCGCGAGGGCGTCAGCGTGGCGGCCGCCGCGCTTCAGAAAAGCGAATTGATTAACTATAATCGGGGCAACATCACGATTCTTGAGCGCAGAGGACTAGAAGCGGTTGCCTGCAATTGTTACAAGATCATCAAAGATGAAAGCGATAGCTTTCTTAATTGATAAACGCGCGCTGAAAGATTAGACGCGCGCGTTTATCAAGTTGAAAATTTAAGCGTCGCTCCCGCCAGCCTTCGTTTACAGTCAACACTCCAAGCAACCACAGGTTGAGGGTTGTTCGACAACAACCGGATCAATCGCGCTTATTTTAAGCAACAGATTTTCTTTGAGCGAAACTCTTGATTGCACGTTGGAGCATTGCGCTCAGGCTTCTGTGCGCGCGTGAATAAGACGGCGCATCCGGTCTGAGAAAAGCACGTCGATCTTTTGTGGCTCGATCAGTGATGTGACTTCGCCCTGCCCGTATGTCGGGTGCATCATCGTCTGTCCGGTGCGATAGGTGCGCGTCCGGTCATAGGGCGAGCCGGGTTGCGACGAAGGGCGAAGCGCGGTGCGCTTGCCGCTTTTGAAAGTGCTGCTTGTTCCGCACTTCGGACAACTGACACGTGAAATCTGCCCGCGCTTGGTGACGGAGATCACGACATGTCCGCGCTCTTCATCGCACATCGCGCATAATTTCTCCACGCGCTCGCCAACCGAATAAGTCGGCTTTTCAATTTTCTCCATAATAATTCCTCCTTCGTCGGCGCGCCGCTTGATTTCTCAAACGACGCGTAAGACGTTAATCGAGACACGAAAATTTACCGGCTTGCGCGACGCGGTCGAAACGAACGCCGCCCGCTGCCTCCACCATTTGCGCGCAACGGCGCACGGGAAACCTTGCTTACAGTGCTCATATTACTTTGAGCGCCTCCGAAGCCGGGCATTAAAACGCGCTCAACCGTCTGCCCCGTGAGGCGCTCGATGGCGCGCATTGATAGTTCTTCCGGCGGCGAGACGAGCGTGATCGCGCGCCCGTGATTTCCGGCTCTGCCGGTGCGCCCAATGCGATGCACGTAATCTTCCGGCGCATCGGGCACGTCGTAGTTGATCACATGCGACACGGAATCAACGTCAATGCCGCGCGCCGCGACATCGGTGGCGATGAGCACACGCGTCTGCCCGTCTTTAAAGGCGCGCAAGGCCGCTTCACGCTGCGGTTGGCTGCGGTCGGCGTGAATGCGATTAACTTTGTGATCGCGCGCTTCGAGAATGTGTGAAAGGCGTTCCGCGCCGCGCCGCGTGCGCGTAAAAACAAGCACGCGCTCGAAGCGTTCGCGTTCGAGCAAGTCGAGCAGCAGTGCGGTTTTAGATTCGGTTGCGACCGGGTAAAACATCTGCTGGACGTTGACAGGCGGGCGACCTCGCAAACTAACTTCGACCAGTTGCGGATTCCGCATTGTTCCGCGCGCGATTCTTTCAATCGCCGAAGACATTGTGGCCGAAAACAATAACGTCTGTCTTTTAACCGGAAGTTCGGTTAGCACTTTGCTGATCGCTGGCCAGAATCCCATGTCGAGCATCCGGTCAGCTTCATCAAGCACAAGCGTTTCGACGTATGAAAGATCAATCGTGCCGCGCTCCATGTGATCGAGCAAGCGTCCCGGCGTTGCCACGACAAACGCCGCGCCGCGCCGCAGCGCATCGCATTGCCGCGCCATTCCTGCGCCGCCAATAATGCCAACGCAGCGCGGGCTTTTCTTCGGCGCGAGTTGGCGATAGCTGTCAACGATCTGCGAGACGAGTTCACGCGTCGGGGCGAGTATCAAGACTCGCACGCCGGGACGCGGATTTTCCATCATTCGCTGAATAATTGGAAGTAGAAATGCGGCTGTTTTACCTGTGCCGGTTTCAGCACAGCCGATCAGATCGGAGCCGCTCAAAACAACGGGAATCGCCTGTTGTTGAATCGGTGTTGGTTCGGTGTATCCGAGAGACTCGCAGCCGCGCACAAGCGCCGGTTCGAGTCCCAGTTGAGCAAAATTCATTAACTTTCTTAAAATCCTTTGTGCGCCGCGTTCGGTCTATTGAGCGAAGGGCGTTGTGATACTGAAAAATTAGAAGCGCCTCTGGCAAATTGTTTCTGCCAGAGGCGCTTTGTCTAAAGGGTCACTGGGTTTAGCTTACGCGGTTATTACCAGCGAGGTGTGCGGTCGCCGCCACCACCACCGCCGCCGCCGTAGCCGCCACGTCCGCCGCCGCCGCCGCCACCACGATTGCCGCCGCCACCGCCGCCGTAGCCGCCGCGACCTCCTCCGCCGCCACCGCCGCGATTTTCGCGCGGTCTGGCTTCGTTGACGGTCAAGGCGCGACCGTTATGTTCCTTGCCATTGAATTGTGCGATGGCTGCTTCGCCTTCTTCTTTCGTCGCCATTTCGACGAAGCCAAAGCCGCGTGAGCGACCCGTCTCGCGATCTTCAATGATTGATGTTGATTCTACCGTGCCCGCCTGCGAGAAAAGCTCGCGCAGGTCGTCGCCCGATGTTTTGAACGACAAATTACCGACATAAAGTTTCGTAGCCATTTCTTTTTCTAATCCTTTAAGGTTAAAGGAAGCTGTGGGCAGTATGGAATCGCAAGATAAGGTGGGGAGTCCTGACCCTCTTCGGCGAAACGCGACATGCGCCCGGCGCTCCGGCTATTACACAGAAGCGGCTTCAAACATGGTTGATAACAAACCTCACTCTCTCTTCAGCCGAACACACGTCGCTTGATGGTCACGGACAGGCGCAGTCACCGTTGATGCGCGAGAGCAGGAAACTGACGTGTCCAAGTATGCAAGAGGTTCACAGCCGAGCGCAAGGCTGCTGGACTAATTTTTTGCTTCGAGTACACTGACCCGTGATTCCGGCCTCAACATTAGGCAAACGTCATGCTCAGAAAACTTCTCTGCTTAACCTTATCGCTCTTCTTTTTACAACCGGCGCTTTCGCTTGGCAGGCCGCCGTTTGTTGCTGCGGTCGAACATCACCAATTTAATCAGAGCGCAGGACACAACCACGCGAACGCAGCTTCGCCGGGGAAAACTCGCGGGCGTCCACTCTGGCCCGGCTCACGTTTCACCGAAGCTGATCGCTCAAGAGCCGTCATGCGCGGATTGAAATTCATCTATCGCACCGCGCTTCAAAGAAAGAATTTCGAGGAGTACGGCCACGATTATATCTGGTGCTTTTATACTCTTTCGGCGGCTGTGCGAGATGTAAATGTGCGTCGCACGGCACGGCGAATGGGAATCGAGCGCGCACGCTTCTGGCGGCGCGCACATCGCCTCGTCCCGGCGGACGCCGATGCGGCAACGATCTCCAGCCTGGTTTATGGTAACGACGCGGCAGACAGCCTCGGTGTCTACGATGCAGCATTAAAGAATCAGCTCAAAAGGGAAGTCTCGCGGTTCAAGGCTCGCGATTATCTGCTCTTCGACCCGCTCGTCGAGCCGCCGCCGGGTGATGTGCCGGACGAATGCAAACGCTGTGGAGCGAACAATGCGCGCGGTAGCACGGCCTGCTTTGTTTGCCAAACTCCACTCATCATGCGGACGCGCTACGATGTCTGGTACGACGCGCTGATTAGCACTTACGTCGGGAAGCGCTCCGGCATCACCTTGGGCGCGCGCTACGAAGACGTGCTCAAGTGGCTGCCGACTTTGCGTCCCTATCGCGCCAGCCCCAGTGATGAAGGCGAAGAGTTTCATGACACGGTCTACGCCATCACGCACATCGTTTACACGCTGAACAACTACAGTCAATACAAACTCTCGCCGCGACTGTTGCCGCAGGAGTTCGAGTTTCTAAAAGCAAATCTCAAAGCGGCGATTGACGAGGATGACGCGGACATGCTCGGCGAGTTCATGGATTCGTTGAGGGCGTTTGGCCTGACTACAGGTGATCCGTCCATCCGTGCGGGCATGGAATATTATCTTTCGCGCCAGAACCGGGACGGCAGTTGGGGCGATGTGAACGAGAAAGACATTTACATGCGCTATCACCCAACGTGGAACGCGATTGCGGGCTTGAGCGAATATGCGTGGCAGGGCGAGGGGCTTAGTTTCCCGGAAGTGAAACCGCTGCTTGAGAAATGGGCGCGGGCAGGAGTAAGCGACATCTCAAGATCATCGCCCGGCTCAGACACTTCGTTATGCGGCAATCATCGCTTACTATCAAATTTTATGAGATACAACCTGGAGGCTAACTGAATAAAGGATGAGCACTGTTCCCAACAAAATTATCTACTCGATGGTTGGAGTCGGAAAGTATTACGACAAGAAACCCGTTCTCAAAGACATTTATCTTTCCTACTTCTACGGTGCGAAGATCGGCGTCATCGGACTCAATGGCTCAGGTAAAAGCTCACTGCTGCGAATCCTCGCAGGCGTTGATAAAGAATTTGTCGGCGAGATCGTCCCTTCACCCGGCTACACAATCGGACTCCTCGAGCAGGAGCCGCGATTGGACGAAACAAAGACCGTGAGAGAAATCGTCGAACAGGGCGCGCAAAGTGTCGTTGACCTGCTCAAAGAGTACGATGAGATCAACGCGAAATTCTCCGAGTCGATGACAGACGATGAGATGGCGGACTTGCTCGAGCGTCAGGGCGCGGTGCAGGAAAAGCTCGACGCGGCGGATGCATGGGACTTGGACTCACGTCTTGAGATGGCGATGGACGCTCTGCGCTGCCCGCCCGGCGATACTTCCATCAAAAATCTTTCGGGCGGAGAGCGACGCCGTGTTGCGCTCTGCCGACTGCTCCTGCAAAAGCCGGACATCCTGTTGCTCGACGAGCCGACGAATCATCTGGACGCCGAATCGGTCGCGTGGCTTGAACAGCACTTGCAGAAGTATGCGGGAACCATCATCGCCGTCTCACACGACCGTTACTTTCTGGACAACGTCGCGGGCTGGATTCTTGAGCTAGATCGTGGCGAGGGCATCCCGTGGAAGGGCAACTACTCTTCATGGCTCGAGCAGAAGCAGGAGCGCTTACGGCGTGAAGAGAAGTCGGAATCCGAGCGACAGAAGAC
>JACCVS010000751.1 GCA_013698055.1 Acidobacteriota bacterium | reverse complement strand
AACTTCGGAGCCAAAACGGAAGCCGCAGTGCGCGCTTTCCAACGCACCCACCGTCTTACTCCCGATGGTATTGTCGGGCCGAGGACATGGCGTGCTCTGGATAGCGTGACTTAATAAGCAGAGTGGTGGAGGATAGAGTCCAAGTGCATGAGACGCGTGTTTCTCATCACGGCGGAAATTCAAAACGCATCGTCTTGCCCGACGCCATTGTCTGTTAACAGCATTTAACCTGCCCGCCCGCCAGCATGAAAGTCTCTCGAAGAGCGCTCAAGCCGGGCGGCGGGTGATGCTGCCCGCCCGGCCAAAATATGGGCATAATATGAATTGACTCACCTGTCAGCCGATTATTTGTCAAAGCCTGTGATTTGCTTACAGAAGCTACTGGCGGACAACTTACCAACGAGAGCTTTATTTCAATGGCGGGAAAGCAGCCCACCCTTCCGTCTTTGTTGCTGACGAGGAAATAATCGAGAATTATGCCTTTAACAAACCCAAATATTAATTGAATTCTAAAATTGGTTAAGAACCACGAACGGGACACTTGAGTTCTAGTGTTCCGTTCATTGCAGCACGCTGGAACATGTATTATTCAGCAAAGCTGTGGACAATCAGGGAATGAGCAACGCTGCTTCAGCAGCCTTTATTGAATTCCACAGTCGCTTCTCCGTCCTATTTCAATCTCACGCAAAACCGTGTTGCCTCGCGCATTTTCTATGTTGCTTTCACCAGACGTTTGCGAGAGACTAATGTCTCAAGGTTGCATACGAAGAGTGGTGGTGTTTGATATGAAGGCGAGCGGAATTTTCCTGCGACTGAGTGGTGTCAGCACTTGGAAATCAGACCGACAACTGACCCGCGGCAGATCAAGTAGATCGAAGACGTTCGCAAAAGCATTGTGAAAGAAGTGGATCAGTGGTCAAATGCAAATGTCTGAGAGCAGTGACGATGAGGATTCAGAGGCGCACCCGATGAGTACGGCTTCCCCGGAAATTCAAGACCTGGCCCGGCGATTACTCGCTTTCGAGGCGGTGAGCGACAACTCGTCCGATGCGGGCGTGGATGTCGCGGTGCAGGTCATTGAGGAGTTGCGTCTGCGCCTCATCAGGCTCGCGGGAGTTGATGGCTTTCGCTCTCTTTTATCCCGTGCTCTGACACTGGCAAAGGCGGAAGTTCCTTCACTAGAGATGGTGCAGGTAAGCGCGGACGGCTCTGTGGAAGGATTCGATGGAATTGAGCAGAGCCGCGAGGCGGAGGCGGCAGCGCAGCAGGCCGGAATCATACTTGTGGCACAGTTGCTGGATTTGCTGGTGACGTTCATTGGCGCACCTTTAACTTTGAGCTTGCTGCGTGACAGATGGCCGGATGCGTCGGTGGACGGAGCGGAGTTGAGAACCGAGGAAAAACCATGAGCGTGCAAGACAAGGTGGAGATTCGGAAACTGCCGACCGGTGTGCCGGGTCTGGATGAGATTTTGGGCGGCGGCCTGCCGGAGTTCTCTTTCAACATCATCGCGGGCGCGCCCGGCGGCGGGAAGACCACTCTGGCCCATCAGATCATGTTCGCCAACGCCACCCCGGAGCGCCCGGCTCTGTTCTTCACCGTGCTGGGCGAACCGGCCCTCAAGATGCTGCGGTATCAGCAGCAGTTTCAATTTTTCGATGGGACTAAGTTGAATACCTCTGTCCGCTTCATCAACCTCAGCCAGGTTGTGCTCGATTACGACCTGAAGGCGGTGCTGGAGGCGATTATCAAAGAGGTCGAGGCGACCAGTCCCGGCATCGTCGTGGTGGACTCTTTTCGCACCGTGGTGCGTAAGGCACAGTCCGGTACAGGTGATGCGGAACTTCAGGGGTTCATCCAGCGGTTAGCGCTAAACCTGACGAGCTGGCAGGCAACCACGTTTCTTATCGGAGAATACGACGAGGAAGAGATTCGTGATAACCCCGTCTTCACCGTCGCCGACGGACTCTTCTGGCTCTCCCAGCAGGTGGAGCGCAACTCCATCGTGCGGAAGTTGCAGATCAGGAAGTCGCGCGGGCAAGCCTCGGTGCCGGGGTTGCACACCTTCCGCATCACCGATGCGGG
>JACCVS010000744.1 GCA_013698055.1 Acidobacteriota bacterium | reverse complement strand
GAATTCGTATCGCTCGTCGCCTGCGAGAGAATGATGTTTACCAGCATGTCGAGCGGATCAGACGCGCGCCGGTTTACGGGCACACCGTAAGTCCGCTCAAGATTCTGGATGATGTAACGAACCGGCTTCTCGTTTGATTCCGTTTCGTCATGTGCCGCTTTACGCGGCGAGGACGCGCTCATAAAAATTGATGTATTGCGGGATGATTAAATCCGTGCTGTAGCGCGAGATGGCTGACTCGCGCGCGCGCCGTCCCATCTCACGCCGCAGCTCTTCGTCTGCGAGCAGGCGCGCAGTATCTACACTCATCTTCTCAACGTCACCAACCTCGCTCAAAAATCCCGTCTCGCCGTCAGTCACGACTTCCGGCACGCCGCCGACGCGCGATGCGATCACGGGCACTTCGCAAGCCATCGCTTCAAGCGCGGCCAGCCCGAATGATTCCTGTTCAGAAGGCAGAAGAAGCACATCCGATGCTGAAAGGTAGTCAACAATCTTCGGCTGCTTGCCGACAAAAGAGCAATGCTCATCAATGCCGAGACAGCGCGCGCGATGCTCGGCGAGCGAGCGCTCGCTTCCGTCGCCGACCATGATGAGGCGCGCTTTAGTTTCTTTCAAAACACGTGCGAAGATTTCCACGCAGTCAACGGGGCGTTTGACGGGACGAAAATTAGAGACATGAACCAGCAGCGGCTCACCATTCGGTGAAAGCTCTGCGCGCAGTTTCTCAACTGGGTGCCTTTGATAATCCGAAGCGCAGATAAAGTTTGGAATGACGGCGATGTTGTCGAAGTCGAAAATCTCAGCCGTCGCATCTTTCAGATAATTTGAGATGGCGGTGACGCCATCCGATTGAACGATGCCGTAACGAGTGATCGGCAAATAAGAGCGGTCTGCCCCGACGAGAGTGATGTCCGTGCCGTGCAGGGTTGTGATAACGGGTAAGCGCCGGTTGGGCTGCAAAGATTCGCGCGCGAGAATGGCGCTGATCGAATGCGGGATGGCGTAGTGAACGTGGAGCAGGTCTAAGTTTTCCGTCTCCGCGACCTTCGCCATTTTCGTCGCCAGCGCGAGCGTGTACGGCTGGTGCTCGAAGAGCGGGTAAGACATCATCTCGACTTCGTGAAAACGCACCCGCTCGCTTAGCTTGGTGAGACGTGTCGGCAAGCTGGACGCGATGAAATGAACGGTGTGGCCGCGCGATGCCAGCTCCATCCCCAGCTCAGAGCCGACGATCCCGCTTCCGCCGTATGTCGGATAAACTGTGATGCCGATATTCATAAAAGCAGGAGACAGAATACAGGAGTCAGAAGTCAGAATGAAAGACACGAACAGCTTTTCTTCTGATTCCTGTACTCCTGACTTTCGGTCTCTGCTTTTACGGATGCCGGACAGCAAAAAAGCAGGCGACCCTCGCAATCGCCTGCTTCATGCCTCAACTTGTCTCACCTGGTTAAAGGGGGGTCAAGCGAGGCCGGAAGTATAGTCCCACGCCCCGCTTTTGGCAATACTTTTTTTGAAGAAAAGGGAAAATCTTTGTAGTTAAATTCACAGAGCCGGGATGAATTTGAGCGTGAGATGGACAACACTGATATTTTCCAGGGTTTTCTATCTTTTTGCAGCCCGAATTGATGATAAATGCGGCTGGTAATGGTTCGCCGGGACTGCGTTTGTGCGTGAAACAAAGTATAATCATCGTTGTTATTAACTTTGTGAATTAATATTCGCCGCCTTTTATGAAACGGCAGGCGAACGGAGATTAGGGGAATGCCGAAAATCAGCGATATTCAGGAAACACCGAATCCAAATGCAGTCAAATTTATCCTCAAAGAGCCTGTGACCAACGGCGTCGCACGCCAGTTTGATTCCGCAGATAAAGCTCAGAATGATCCGTTAGCAAAGGCTTTATTTGATATGAGCCACGTTGTCTCGGTCTTCTACATGGACAAAATGGTGACAATCGAGAAAACGGACGAGGGCGATTGGGATGAGCTTCTGCCGCAGTTGGCAGTGCCGATTCGCGCTACGGAATCTACGGCCACGACGACGACCACACCCGGCACATCTTCCGATGCCGCGTCACTCGGTGGATCGCTCGCCGCCGTGATGAGCGATGACCCGCGCCTCGCGCAGATCAACGAGATTCTGGATGAGAAGGTACGCCCCGCGCTGATGAGCGACGGAGGCTATCTGGAAGTGCTCGGCATCAAGGACAACACGCTCAGCATTCGTTATCAGGGGGCTTGTGGCAGTTGTCCCAGTTCACTCACCGGCACATTGATGGCCATCGAAGGAATGATTAAGCAGGAAGTTGATCCTGAGCTTGAAGTCATCGCCGTCTGATCTGTTCCCGGAGAATTTGAGCCTCTCTTTTAAGGACGCCGCGCGGATGAACTCACACCTGCGCGGCGTTCGCATTTTCACTTCACTCCCTATTTCGTGGAACTTCCCGCCAGCCAGCGCGTTTGAGCGGTCAGGAAAACTTTCAATCCGGTGCAAGATTCTGTGCGCCGGATTCTATCTCTATTCCTGAGAACTCAAACATGAATGTTGAACGCAAGCTGTTAGTCTGTGCCGTACAGTTAAAAGCTCTGATTGTTAGCTTGCTCCTGTGCACAACTATGCTGGCGCAGGAAGCGAAGCCTCAAATCGCAAGAGATGATCGCATCCGCATGGCAGAGGCTTTTCGCATGAATGAGAAGCTGAGCGACCGTGTGTGGAAGGGATGGAGCAAAACCCCGTTCGCCGTTCTGCTGGTGACGCCTGAATATGAATTTCTCGTGCGACATCCAAAGCC
>JACCVS010000476.1 GCA_013698055.1 Acidobacteriota bacterium | reverse complement strand
TCATTCGTCCTGCCGCGCGCAACGAAAAACATTTCGCCAATCGGGACCTGCAAGTAAGAGACGTAGCCTTGTGGCTCCGCATCGCGGTCGAGGCGTTCTTGCTTCGTATCGCCGACGACGCCAACGATTTCGCACGACAACTCACCGGCGAGCGTGCCGACCTTGATACGTTTACCCAATGGGTCTTCGTTTGCGAAGTGGCGGCGCGCGAGCGTCTCGTTGATGATGATGACGCGCGGCGCACCGTCGCGGTCACGCTCGGTGAAGGCGCGCCCTTTGTGAAGCGGAATGCTCATCACGCGGAAATAGTCTGGGCTGATCAAAGAGAGTTCTAGATTCTCGGTTTCGCCCGGCGTGAACAACGGACGACCTTCGACCGCGAAACTCGAATTGTAGTTGCTCCCGCTGAACGGCAACGGCAACACGACTGCTACACTTTCGACGCCCGGCTGATGCGCCGTTCGCTCAAGTGCTTGCCGGAAAAACTCCGCGTGTTTCTGTTCTTCGCCTTCTCCGATTTCGGGCCGACTGACAGCCGCGCTCAACACCGGGTCGGCGTCGAATCCTGGTTTGACATCGCTCAGTCGTTGGAAACTTTTTATCAACAGTCCTGCGCCGACTAAGAGCACCAGCGACAAAGCGATTTCGGTCACGACCAATGCGCCGCGCAGACGCGCCCGCCGCACTCCGCCCGTCGTGCCGCGCCCGCTCTCTTTGAGCGCGTCATGCAGATTCGGTTTGGACACTTGCAACGCGGGCGCGAGTCCGCACACGACGCCGGTCACGAGCGAAACCGCGAACGTGAAACCGAGCACGCCCCAATCCAAACTCACGTCTTGGAGGCGCGGGAAATCTTCCGGCAACGCCGCCAACAACAAATCCAGTCCCCATACAGCGAACAGCAGCCCGACCGCCCCGCCGATGAGCGCGAGCAGCAAGCTCTCCGTCAACAATCCACGCACGATGCGCCCGCGACTTGCGCCGAGCGCGGTGCGAACGGCGATTTCTTTAGTGCGTGCGGTCGCGCGCGTCAAAGACAAGTTGGCGACGTTCGCGCAAGCGATAAGGAGCACGAACAAGACCGCCCCCAACAACACTAACAACGCCGGACGAATCTCGCCGACCGTATCTTCATAGACCGACACGAGGCGCACGCCGCGTCCCGTGTTCGTCTCCGGGTATTCAGCGGCAAGCCGTTTAGTGATCGTCTCCATTTCAGCTTGCGCTTGCGCGGGGCTTGCCCCGTCTGTCAGGCGCGCGACGACTGTTAAGAAACTCGCCCCGCGCATCGCGGTCAAATCTTCGCCCACGCTCAAGGTGTTCACGCTTAATGGAAAAAAGATTTCGGGCTGACCCGCTTGCGCTAAAAAGCGAAATCCGGCGGGCAGCACGCCGACGATGGTCGCCGCCTGCCGGTCAATCGTGATGCGCTTGCCGACGATCTGCGAATCGCCGTTGAATCGTCGTCGCCACAACTCATGAGTGAGGATGGCGACCCTCTCCACGTTCGGCTGCGCTTCTTCCTCCGTGAACGTCAGGCGACCAAGCGCGGGACGCACGCCAAGCAATCCGAAGATGTCACCTGCGACCGCGACGGCTGCGAGATGTTCCGGCGCGGCGTCACGCTCGGTCAACACGCCGCTTGATCCCGTGTACGCCGCCATCCGGTTGAGCATCCGGCTTTGCGCCGCCCAATCTTTGAAGTTGAGATACGAAGCTGCCCCCTGATGCGTCTCCTTCTTCGCGTCCGTGCCGTAAATCATCGTCAGTCGTTCGGGTTGCTCGTAAGGCAACGGACGCAACAACAAGCCGTTGACGACCGAAAAGAGGCACGTGTTCGCCCCGATGCCGAGGGCAAGTGCCAGCACCGCGACGAACGTAAAGCCCGGCGACTTCCGCAGCATCCGCCCGGCAAATTTTATGTCCTGCCAAAATGTTTTCATCGAATTACCTTGATCAAGCAGCGACAGGTGACAAGAAGATCACTTGTTCTCTGTCTGTCACTCATCCCTGGCCTTTATTCGTATCGAAGCGCCACCATCGGATCAACTTTCGTTGCGCGGCGCGCGGGGATATAACTCGCCAGGAAAGCAACCGCCGCGAGCAGCAGCGCAATACCTGCGAACGTCACGGGGTCGGTCGCGCTAATGCCGTAGAGCAGACTGACGAGCAGGCGCGACAGGGCGAAGGCGATGGCAAGCCCCAGCGCGACGCCGACGAGCGCGAGCGTCATCCCCTGCCGGACGATCAGGCGCAGCACGTCCGAGCGCCGAGCGCCGAGCGCCATCCGTATCCCGATCTCGCGCGTCCGGTTGGCGACCGAATAATTGACGACGCCGAAGATACCAATGCCTGCGAGCAAGAGTCCGAGCGTGCCGAGTGTGCCGACCACACTCGCCGCGAGACGTAACGGGATGAGCGAGAAGCCGACCGCTTCCGTCATCGGCATGACGTTTAAGAGCGGCAGGTCGCGGTCGAGCGCAGCCACTTCGCTGCGCACGGCGGCGAACACGCCCGCCGCGCGTGTGCGAATGTGCAGGGTCATCTCACCGGAGTAATTTTGCGCAAGCGGCTTGAAGATATAGGGAAGTGGGTCTTCGCCGAGCGTGCCATACTTGCCGTCCTTGACGACGCCGACGACCTCCGTCTGAGTTGTTCCGCTGAACGTGACGTACTTGCCAATGGCGCTCGACGTGTCCGCGCCGGGGAAAAAGCGCCGCGCCATCGTCTCGTTGACGACGCACACGCGCGGCGAACCTTCGCGGTCTGTCTCGTCAAATCCGCGCCCGCGCACGACCGCGAGTCGCACGGTCTTGAAATAGCCCGCGTCAACAGTGTTCACATCAATCTGGAATGCGCTCCTGCCTTCTGGCGGCTCGAAACCGGTGACGTTAATTCCTTCCATCCGGGTGTTGCCGTTCAGAGGGATCATGCTGGCGAGGCTGAGTGCTTCGACGCCCGGAATGGCAGCAGCCCGCTCGACGAGTTGGCGGTAAAACTCTCGACCCTTCGCCTCGTCATACCCTTGCGTTCTCAAGTCGAACGAGACGAGTTGCACGTTCTCTGGTTGAAAGCCGATGTCAATTGCGCCCGCGTTCTGAAGGCTGCGCAGGAAGAGTCCCGCCGCGACGAGTAGCACGAGCGAGACGGCGACTTGCGCGACGACGAACAAATTGCGCGTGCGCGATTTGTGCGACAACCCAACGCTGCCCGGCATCCCGGCTTTGAGCGCGGGCACGACATCCGGCTTCGAGGCGGCGAGCGCGGGCGCTAACCCGAACAGGATGCCGGTGACGAGCGAGACGAGCAGCGTGAAGATGAGCACGCGGTAATCAACTCCAAAGTCGAGCGAGATCGGCATTTCCGCCGTGGGCTTGAAGGCTTGCAGCAATTCCGTCGCCCAGAATGCGACGCCGACGCCGAGCGCGCCGCCAAGGAAAAACAGCAGCACGTTTTCCGTCAATAACTGCCGGACGATGCGCCCGCGGCTCGCGCCCAGTGCTGCGCGAATCGCGATTTCTTTGCGCCGTGCGCTCGCCCTCGCTAGAAACAACCCGGCGACGTTGGCGCACGCGATCAGGAGCACGAGCGCGACCAGTCCCATCAGCAGCGCCATGAAGCCGACGAGCGCGCCGCGCACCGCGCCCGGCACGGCGCTCGCCGGTTGCACGTCAACGCCCTGCTCGGCATTCGAGTCGGGGAACTGTTGCGCCAACTGCGCAGCGAGCGTACTCAGTTCGCTCTGCGCCTGCTGAATCGTCGCACCGTCCTTGAGCCGCCCGCTCAACTGCAACCAGCGCGCGTTGCGACCGAGTTGGTCGCCGCCCGGTCTGGCTTCGCGCTGCATCATTAAAGGAACCCACACGTCCGGCGTGAGGCCGACCCACGTTCCGCGAAAGCCTTCGGGCGCGACGCCGATGATCGTGAACGTGTGGCCGTTGAGCGTGACGGTTTTACCGACGAGCGCCGCGTCGGAGGCGAACCGCTGCCGCCACATGGCGTGGCTCACGACGGCGACCGGGTGCGTGCCCGGTGTGCGGTCTTCTTCCGGCGCGAAGAAGCGGCCTTGAGCAGGGCGCACGCCCAGCACGTCAAAATAGTTACCGGAGACGAGCATCCCGACCGCGCGTTCCGGCTGCGCGCCCGCAGCGTTGAGGCTCATGGGAGCCGCGCCGAAGGCGAGCAGGCCGTCGAGGGTTTTGTTTTGATCGCGGAAATATTCGTAGTCGGGATAAGAAAACGTGTGATAGCTGGAATGTTTGTCGGTCGCGTGTACGTCAACGAGTTGCTGCGGCCCAATAATGCCGGGCAGCGGGCGCAACAACAAACCGTTGACGATTGAGAAGATCGTCGTGTTCGCTCCGATGCCGATGGCGAGTGAAAGGATAGCGACGAGGGTGAACCCCGGCGACTTCAAAAGCATCCGCACAGCGTATCTTATGTCTTGCCACAGCGTATTCATCATTCACCTCGCTCTTCGCTCACTCGTAACGGAGCGCGATCATGGGGTCAACTTTTGTTGCGCGCCGCGCCGGGAGGTAGCTGGCGATGAGCGCGACCGCTGCGAGCAGCGCCGCGATACCGGCGAAGACGAACGGATCGCTCGCGTTCACCCCGTACAACAAACTCGCGAGCACCCGCGTGGCGGCGAACGCCCCGGCGAGGCCGAGGCCGAGGCCGACGAGCGCGAGCGCCATGCCCTGTTTCGTCACGAGGCGCAGCACGTCTTTGGGGCGTGCGCCGAGCGCGATGCGGATGCCGATCTCGCGCGTGCGGCGGCTGACGACGTAAGTCATCACGCCGTAGAGGCCCACGCCCGCAATGGTTAAGGCGAGCGCGCCGAAGATAACTGCGAGCGTCGCCGCCATGCGCGCGCTCCACAACCCGAAGGCCATGTGTTCGTCCATCGTCTTGACGTTAAAGACGGGAAGTCTCGAATCTACCCGCTGCACTTCGCCGCGCACGGCTTCGATCACCGGCTTCATGTCGCCACCCGTCGTCTCGACGACCAGATTGGCCTGCGAGCGGTAGTAGCTCTGGAGCTGCGGCAGGTACATGTACGGGCGCGAGCTTTCGCCGAGAGTTTGGTAACGCGCGTCTTTCGCCACGCCGATGATTTCGAGGTAGGGCGTATCCGGCTCGCCGAGGCGGAGACGTTTGCCGACGACGCTTTCCAGACTCGCCGCGTTCGAATTGTTCGCGGCGTCCGCGCTCGCCCCGCCCTCGCTGAAGACGCGGCGTGCCATCGTCTCGTTGATGATGATGACGGGGGGCGCGTCGTCGCGGTCGCGTTCGTTGAAGTCGCGCCCGGCGACGAGCGGCGTGCCCATCGTCTCAAAGTGTTTCGGGCTGACGACATTGTAGAGCGCCGAGAAGCCTTCACCCGGCAGCGCGGGCGCTTGTCCTTCGGCGGTGATGGGGCCGGTACTGCTCGTGCTGCCGCTCATCGGCAGCAAATAAGCGACCGATGCGCCGCGCACGCCGGGAACCGACTCGACGCCCCTGATGAGTTCGGTGAAGAATCGTTTGCCGCCCGCCTCGTCGTAACCGAGCAGGCCAGGGTCGAGACCCATGACAAAACGATTTGTGGTCTCCATGCCGGGGTGGATGGCCTGCGCGTTGCGAAAACTCTTGACGAAGAGTCCGGCACAGACGAGGACGACGAGCGAGATTGCGATCTGCGCGACGACGAGCAAGTTGCGCAGGTTAAAGCGGCGCTTGCTTCCACCTTCGTTCGCGCTCGCGTCGCCCTTCAAGACGGGGACGAGTTCTGGACGCGAGGCTTGGAGCGCAGGGGCCAGACCGAAGAGGAGGCCGGTGGCGAGCGTGACGCCGAGCGTCCACAGCATGATGCGCGTGTCCGGGTTGAAGTCAATCGCAATCGTGAACGGGAACTGAGGAATGAAGGAGGCAAGGAGGTCTGCGCCCCAGAACGCCAGCAGCAAGCCAAGGCCGCCGCCGAGCAGGGCGAGCAACAGGCTTTCGGTTAACAACTGCCGGATGAGACGCGCGCGGCTCGCGCCGAGGGCAAGCCGGATAGCGATTTCTTTGCGGCGCGCGGCGGCGCGCGCGAGCAGGAGGTTGGCGACATTCGCACAGGCGACGAGCAGAATGAGCGCGACCATCGCGAGCGCCAGCCCCGCGCCCAGCTTGACCGAGCCGAAGTCTTCGTCGAAGCGCCCTTCCACTTCGGACACGACGCTGATCTTCGTCGCCTCGTTCGTCTTTGGGTAGGTTTCCGAGAGGCGTTTGGCGATGGCGCTCATTTCCGCCTCGGCCTGCTCCATCGAGACGCCGGGCTTGAGCCGACCGAGCAGGTCCAACCGGTAATTGTCCCGGGTTTTAATCCAATCCGTTCCTGCGTCAATATCAATATTCATTAAGAGCGGCACCCAGAAATCCGCCGTGATGGCGAACTGCGTGCCGGTAAAATTTTGCGGGGCGATGCCGACGACTGTGTAGTCGCGCCCGTTCAGCGCGATTGTTTTGCCGACGAGCGACGCGTCCGCGTTGAAGCGTCGCTGCCAGAGGCTGTGGCCGAGCACGACGACCGGATGGGTGCCGATTGTACGGTCTTCTTCGGGCAGGAAGCCGCGTCCCTGCGCGAGTTTCAAGGCGAGCACGTCGAAGTAGTTACCGCTGACGCTCTCGCCCCAGATAACTTCGTTCCGGCTTCCGGCGACGTTACCTTTCTGCTCGCTGCTGCCTAACGCGACGCGCGTCAGGTTATGTGCCAGCACGCCCGTAAACGACGTGCTTTGTTCGCTCACGTCTTTGTAATCGGGGTAGGAGAATTCGTTGAAGACGCGCTCTGCGCGGGCCTGGCCAAAGAAAACCGAGACCACCTCTTCGGGTTTATCAACGGGCAGCGTTCGCAGGATGAACGCGTTGACGCCGCCGAAGATCGTCGCGTTGACACCGATGCCGAGCGCGATGGCGAGCACGGAGACGAGCGTGAAGCCGCGCTCTTTCCAAAGCATCCTCGCGCCGTACTTAATGTCCTGCCAGAGAGTTTTCATCGTCGCTACCCTATTGATTCTCGCGCGCGCATCGCGTCACACGTCAGACATGGAAACCGCTTTGTTCGAGTTCGTGCTCGGCTTTGGGGCTGCTGTCTTCTTCGACGACCTGGCCATCGAAGAGGTGGAACGTCCGGTCAGCATAGGCCGCGTAGCGCGGGTCGTGCGTCACCATGCAGATCGTCGCGCCCCCCTGGTGGAGTTCGCGGAGCAGATTCATCACCGCCTCGCCGTTCGTCGAATCAAGGTTGCCCGTCGGCTCATCGGCGAGGAGCACCGAAGGCTTGCCGCCGACCGCGCGGGCGACCGCCACGCGCTGCTGCTGACCGCCGGAGAGTTGCGACGGGTAGTGCTTCATGCGGTGCGCCATCCCGACTCTCAAAAGCGCTTCCTCGACACGCTGCTTGCGTTCCGCCGACGGCATGTCGCGGTAGGTCAGGGGCAGTTCGACGTTCTCGTAGACGGAGAGGTCTCCGATGAGGTTGAAGGCCTGGAAGATGAAGCCGATTTCCTGATTGCGGATGCGAGCGCGGTCGGAGAGGGAGAGTTTGGCGACCTGCTTGCTGTTCAGGATGTACTCGCCGTCGGAGGGCGAATCCAGCAGGCCGATGATTGACAGCAAGGTGGACTTGCCGCACCCCGATGGCCCGGCGATGGAGATGTACTCGCCGCGCTTGATGTCCATGTGGATGCCGGAGAGAGCGTGGGTCTCGACTTCGTCGGTGTAGAAGACCTTGCGGATGTCTTCAAGGCGGAGGAGGGATTCGCCCTTGGGCGTGGTCTGAGAGTCGTAGGTGTTTTCGTTCATCTCTTTTCCTTAGTGACAAGTAGAAGTGACGGGTGACAGGTGAGAGGTAAATTCGTTGCTTTGCTCATCGCCTATCACTTGCCCTGTTCCTTTCATTTCATCTGTAGACGATTGAAGTTATCCCACTGCGAAGTGTCGGAGAGGATGACCTCATCGCCCTCGCGCAGGCCGTCTAAAACTTCGATGGTGTTGACGGAGGCGCGCCCGAGCATGACGGGAACGCGCACCGCCATTCGCCCGCCGTCTTCCAGTTTGAACATGCCGACGGTCGAGGAGCTTCCGCCGAACGCCGGACGCCCGACGTAGAGAATGTTGTCGAGCCGCTCTAACTCAATCGTGCCGTCAACGCTCAAGTCCGGGCGCACGCCTTGCGGCAAGTCGCCCGTGAGTTCGACATCAACCGTCACCGTGCCCTGCTGTACCGCCGGGTCGATGCGCAGCACTCGCCCTTGCGCGATGCCGTTGCGCGTGTCAATCGCGGCGGGCTGCCCGATTTGAATGTCTTTGGCTTGCGTTTCGGGGATTTGCAGCGCGGCCTTGAGCGAGGTCGGGTCGGCGACGCGCGCGAGGTTCGCGCCGGGCGTGAGTTGCTGCCCGACCTCGACCGTGACCTGCTGTACCACGCCGAAACTGCCCGCGAGCACGCGCAATGAAACGACCTGACTCTCGTTGAGACGCGCGAGCGCGCGGAGTTGCTCGACCCTCGCCCCCTGCGCCGCGAGTTGCGCTTGCTTGCCCTGTGCGCTGTTGGCGAGACGCTGCTGCTCGATCTTCAAACGGTTCGCGAGTTCTTCAACGCGCACGCGGGCGAGTTTTAGTTGCAGCGCGGGGATCAGTCCGTCCTTGGCGAGCTTCTCGTCGGTGTCAAGTTGCAGGCGCGCCTGGGCGAATTCAGACTGCACGCTGGCGGTCGCTGACTGGAGGGTCATGCGGTCGGAGTCCAGGCGTACTTGCAGATTTTTGAGTTCCGCCTCGGCGGCTTTGACCTGGTAGGCGGCGTCAACGGCGGACTGTTGGAGTTCGGGGTTGCTGAGTTCGACGAGCACCGTGCCCGCCGTGACCTCCTGGCCCGGCTGCACGTTGACGCGCTCGACTCTGCCTTGCACGGGCGCGGCGACGACACGCACTTCCTGGGGAACGAGCGTGCCGAGGCCGCGCACCTGACGGAGCATCTGTCCGCGTTTGACCATGCCGGTGTGGAGCGTCGAGCGTTCAACGCCGGGCGCAGCGGGCTTGAGCTGCGTCACGGCGAAAGTGACGAGCGCGACGACACCGACGGCGGTGATGATGTACGCCGCCCGACGAATGTTGCGCTTGCGTCCTGCCTTTGGCCGAGCAATATCTACCATGTGTCGCTTCGGAACCTCTCAAAGACCTGCCGCACTGCGAACTTTGTGCCAAAGACATGCTCCCCCTTCGTCCGTTGGTTTATCGAGTCTTTATGTGGTTTCGGGCGGCTCCTGCGGACGCCCTTGTTCACTTTTGGGATTGCGCAATCCCAAAAGTGAAACTCACCGGCGATTCGGTCAGGCGTTGAGGTATGGCTAAGAATGGAGGTGCAAAATATGCTACGCGCGGTTTTTAACTTTTCCTGACCCTGCCTGTTTTCGTAACGTAGAGAGACTTAGGGCGAGCGAAGACGGTGAGTCCACAATGTTCTTCAAGGAATTATTTCCAAGCCTCTGCCAGATCACGCGCGGCTACGCGCACTGTGTCCCGCAGAGAGTCAGCAATACAGTAAATAGCCTGGAAAAGGTAGGCTCTTGATTTCAGGTACGCCAACTCTAAGAAAAGTGGCGCAGGGCGCGTGAAGGATAAAGAATCCTTCAACTTTCTAAACGGTTGGGCTTGAAAGAACTGTGGCGGAGAGGGTGGGAAAGTGTTCTATATTTGGGGCGAGCCGAGACAGTGTTTCAGCGCCATCCCGACTCTAACCAATACCATTTACGAGGTGACGTAAACAGCATGGTTAAACTCAAGTCTAGCATATCCAACCAAAGAAAAACTGAGCAGCTAGGGATGCACTTCTCAACAGCAGCAAGCAGACTAAGGAAGAGGGTTATGTTTGATTTGCCCCAAAGGCACAACGAAAACACCTGCTTTCGTTGTGGTGAGAAAATAGAGTCGGCGGCAGAGTTGAGCATTGAACACAAACAGCCGTGGCTCGATGTGTCCGCTAATTTGTTTTGGGACTTATCAAATGTCGCCTTATCTCATGGTCGCTGTAACACCGTTGACCGACACTATAGCATTAAGACAAGGAAGATCGGGCTAGAAGGGGAAGCATGGCGTAATGGCCGCAAAGCTTTCCTACCCGTTGCGGCATTTGTGCGCGCCAGAGCAAGGTGGAACGGATTGGCTGCTCACTGTCGAACGTGTAAGAAAGAGCAAAGGGGTAGGTGCTTTGGCAGCTATTCGGCTAACAGGCGGCGGACGACTACGCCATCTGCGCGCCAACTCGTTTGAGCGATTAAGACCTGAGGCGCTTCAAATCGCCCTAAGTCCTTAATAGAATGGCGGAGAGGGTGGGATTTGAATCCACGGTGGAGTTTCCCCCACTCCGGTTTTCGAGTCTGCTTTGCCCTGTCCGCTCTGAGCGTAAGACGTAAGAATTGCCAGGAATTCAAACAAGGGTCAGCCGTCAAAGCATAGCCTGGCAATTCCTATCACGTCATCACGCCAAGTATGACGATAAAGGCCAAGAAATGAAAAGAGGCCGCGTAATATGGCTAACTACAGGGAACCTTTTGTTACCGACAGCCAGCTTTATTCCATGCACTGATATTCTCGTTTGCCGATTTTACCTCTCCTGAATTTTATATCTTTCGCCCGAAGCGTTGGGGTCGGCTTTGGTGGTTCTGCGCCCTTCGGCATGATCCAGAGTTCAGCCGTCCATTCTTCGCGGTAGCCGCCGTTGATGATGATGACATGCTTCGCATCAAGACCTCGCGCCTCAGTCAGGTAAGGCTTCATCCGGGCAGCGCGGGCTGTGGCTTCTCCACGACGGGGGATTAATGCGCGGCGGTTGTAGCAAGAAGAGTAGCGACGCCCTTCATAGAAGATGATATAGCCTTGCGCTTCCGGCTCATTCTGTAAATTGACGGCAAAATTATCCAGCCTCGCCTTTTCGTCCCCGCAACAGATACTTCCGAACTTATCGAACTCTCTTGCCCCGTTAGAGGTTTGGGCCATAGCTGTCACGCCAGCGGTTAAGGCAAAGATGGCCGTTGCTAAAAGCAGTTTCTTCATAATTCGCTCCCTGTAATGTCGCTGCAATGACTCGGGAATTCTTCTGCGTGTGTCGTCCCGCTTTCTTGCCACCGCCCACTAACTGATAGTAGTGCCAGTGCGCTGATCAGCAAAAGCGCAGCGGGGATAAGACGAAGGTGATTTGAAGTATTGCTGTTCTTCATATCCTTTGGTCTCATGGGATTTGCTCCACCTTGACGAGGAGTGTGTAGTCGCCCGTTCCTTCGTCTGTCCCGCTGTAATGGATGGGGACGACGCCGCGACCGAGCGAGCCGAGCGACTCGACTACAGTCCCGATGTCGCCGTCCGAGGTGCGCACGGTGGGCAGCGGGTAATTCCTCGTCACGACCCTCTGCGCGAGTTG
>JACCVS010000739.1 GCA_013698055.1 Acidobacteriota bacterium | reverse complement strand
CCTTAAAGGAACTCTTGTGCGTGTCGCGCAGGCGTGCGATGCGCGTCATGTCTATCTCGTAAACAGTCGTGACGTGCGCTGAGGTGCGGCGCGAGAGCGTCATATGCTCCGCAATCTTCTTGCGCATATTGCTCATCTGCTCGACGCGATCTTCGGCGGCGGGCGGCACAAGAGATGGAGCCTGCTTGGGAGCAGCACTCGGCGTTGCGGTCGACATAGATTGAGCGGCGGTCTCTGTTTCAGTTGCTTGCATCGCTTGTTGAGGAGTCATCGCCGCGCCGGATTCGATGAAGCTCAGAATATCATTCTTGGTGACACGCCCACTCATGCCTGTGCCTTCAAGTTGCGTGATGTCTATACCATGTTCGCGCGCGATGTTACGCACGAGCGGGCTGGACTTGGTGCGGCGCAACTCCTCGACTGACTGCTCGCTGTCATTGCCGCCCGTTGAAGTTCGGGATGCGGGCACTTGAGCTTGTTGCGAGGAGGAAGATTGACCTTCTTTACTATCTTCTGGTTTTGCGTCAGGAGTCTGGGTCGTCGCAGCGGGTAGAGGCGTCGCCGAAGGTTGTGCGGCTTGCTGCGTTCCTGCCTGGGTTGATGATTGCTGGGCTGGCGCGGATTGTGCTGGAGGTGGCGGAGGTGGCTCAGTCGAGACGGCAGCTTGCGACGCCGGAGCAGTTGAGACTTCTGCCGCGCTCGCGCCGCCGTTTGATGACGCGCCATCAGCACCGTCAAGCATGGCGATGACCTTATTAACCTCGACCGTCTCGCCCTCCTGGAATTTAATTTCGGTCAGGATTCCGGCGGCAGGGCTGGGAATCTCCGCATCAACCTTATCGGTCGAAATTTCAAACAATGGCTCATCACGCTCGACGCGCTCGCCAACCTTCTTCAACCATCGCGTAATCGTTCCTTCAGCGATGGACTCGCCCATCTGGGGCATGACAACTTCTGTGCTCATAAATTCTCCTAGAGTGATAGGTGATGGGTGATAGGGAAGAGGTTTTATTTATAACCTATCGCCCATCACTGTTTTCACCCTTCTGCTGTTGTCGGATCAATGACCGACTTAACTTCGGAAACGCGGTTCGCCGGAAATCCGCCCTGCTCGGCGTGCGCTCGCACCGTCTCTTCGTTCGGCGCGATATAGACGCAGTAAACTTTGTCGTCCGTGACATAGCTTTGAACCCACTGAATCTGCGGCCCCATGTTCTGCAAAACTCCACAGGACTTCTGCGAGATGGCCTGCAACTCCTGCGCTGACAAATCTCCCGCTCCCGGAATCTCGCGCTCGATAACAAATTTCGGCATGGTTACGCTCCTCTTTTAAAAGTAATCGATAGTGAGTAATAAGCAATTAGTTTTTAACTACCCACTACCCATTGCCAACTGCCTACTTCCTTAATACGCCGCTAGTTTTCGCGCCGCGTCCAGCACGTCCTTTACCTGCGGCAGGTAATATTCTTCGAGCGGCGGCGAATAGGGCACTGGTGTATCAATCGAAGCGACGCGCACGATGGGCGCATCAAGCCACTCGAAGGCTTCTTCGGCAATGGTTGCTGCGATCTCGCCGCCAATGCCGCCCGTGCGCGATGCTTCGTGAAGCACTATCACCTTGCTTGTCTTCTTAACACTGGTCAGTATCGCACTTTTATCCATCGGCGCGAGCGTTCGTAAATCTATGACTTCAACGTCCAAACCTTCCTTCTCTAACTCCTCAGCGGCATCGAGAGCGGTCAGAACTTGCGCGCCAAAAGTGATGATGGAGAGGTCTCGTCCCTCGCGGCGCGTGCGCGCCTTGCCGATCTCGACAATGTAATCGTCCTCGGGAAGTTCTTCGCGCAGGCGCGGCAGGCGATAGAGTTTCTTGTGCTCGAAATAAAGAACAGGATCGGGGTCACGGATCGCCGCTTTGATTAAACCTTTGGCATCGTAGGCGGTCGAAGGCTCGACGATCTTCAACCCTGCGGTGTTCAGGAAAAATGCTTCCGCGTTGATTGAATGAAACGGTCCGGAGTGGACGCCGCTTCCGCACGGGCCGCGAAAGACGGTCGCGAGACCTGCGCCCCAGCGATAGCGACACTTCGCCGCATAGTTGGTCAGCATGTCGAAGCCAGCGGAGATGAAATCTATAAACTGAAACTCCGCGACGGGTCGCATCCCCATCAGTGCCGCGCCGCAAGCCGCTCCGACAATCGCAGCCTCCGAGATAGGCGTGTCAATTACGCGCTCC
>JACCVS010000474.1 GCA_013698055.1 Acidobacteriota bacterium | reverse complement strand
CCGGAGACGCACCGGGCGCCGGCGATGATGTTGCACCTGTCGGCGGAGTCATGCCGCTGGGATAAATCTTATCCTTGTAGGCAAACTTTCGATCTTTGGCCATCAATTCAAGGACAGTCGCGGGCTTATCCACATTACGTTCGGCGTTCATGGTGATCGTGCCGGTCACGCCCGGATAGTCTTTCGTCTGAGCGATGGCATCACGCAGCTTCGCGCCGTCGGTTGTCCCGGCGCGCTTGAGCGCATCCCCCAGCACTTTCATCGCGTCGTAACCGAGCGCGGCGAGCGCATCCGGCGCGACACCGGCGTAACGCGCTTTGTAATCGGTGACAAACTTTTGGATTAAGGGAGCCGGGTCGTCAATCGAATAGTGGTTCGAGATGAAGGTGTTGTTGAGAGCGTCGCCGCCAAGTTCCCACAGTTGCGGCGCATCCCAACCGTCGCCGCCGAGAATCGGAACAGTGATGCCCTGCTGGCGCGCCTGCTTGGCGATGACACCCACCTGACCGTAATAACCCGGCACATAAATCACGTCGGGATTCGACGCGCGGATGGCGGTTAGCTGGCTGCTGAAATCACGATCCGTTTGCGTGTAGGACTTCTCCTCGACGATTTGCCCGCCCGAGCCGGTGAAGCTCTGCTTGAAAAACTGCGTCAGCCCCTTGCTGTAATCCGAGTTGAAGTCTGAGAGGATGGCGGCTTTTTTAGCCTTCAGGTTGTTCGCAGCGAACTTCGCCATCACCTCGCCCTGAAACGGATCAATGAAGCAAACGCGGAAGATGTAGTCGCCTTTGCGTGTCACTTCCGGATTGGTCGAGGACGGCGTAATCATCGGTATCTTGGCTTCCTGCGCTTTGGGCGCAGCCGTCAGGCTGTTGGTCGAAGCAACTTCGCCGAGCAGCGCCACAACCCCGTCCTGCCTGAGCAGCTTGGTGACAACCGTCGTCACTTTGCCAGGCTCGCCCTGCTCGTCTTCGATGATGAGTTCGATTTTGCGACCGTTGATGCCGCCTGCATTGTTAATCTCATCGCGCGCCATCTCGATGCCGTTTTTAGTTGACTGGCCGAAGCTGGAAGTCTGACCTGAAAGGTCCAGGTAGACGCCGACTTTGATGGGGCTGCCTCCGCCGGTATCGCCACCGCCGCCGGTAGTGCCGTCTCTGCGCTGGCAGCCGAAAGATGCGAGCAGGGTAGCGATCAATCCAAGAGCGATTAAAGTGCGTTTCATATTCACCTCACTGAAGCGTAAACTTAAATTTCGATGAAAACTAAAGACCGGAAGTTTGAAGCAACGTGGCGGGAGCCGTGCGAAAGAACCCGTCCGGCCACACCGCTCGAAAGCAAGCCTGTTCCCGTAAGGGGCACGCTCATCCTTAGATTGAGCGTCTGGCCCCGCGCCCGCCCATGTTCCCTTGTTGTGGTCAAGCATAATAGCGGCGAGTCGTGCGTAGAAGCAAACTGACGCCGCCTGCCTTGTAGTAGAACGACGCGCATTATACCCATTTGCCGCCATGTGTCGAGTAATTATCTTGCGAAAGCAAGGGATGGCTTTCATGCTGCCTTTTCTTTTTCCACACCTGTATAGTGCGGCTGAAGTTTTTTATCCCGTGCCGTTTTGGACATCAAACATGAAATCAGACGAAGGAAAAAGCGCGGGCTTCGCGCCTGAGATGGGCGATATGAACGCGGCAGAGTTCCGGCGTTTTGGCTCTGACGTTATTAACTGGGTAAGCAATTATCTGGAGCATGTCGGAGAGCGCCCCGTCCTTTCACAAATCAAGCCGGGCGAGCTTATTTCTGAGCTTCCCTGCACGCCGCCAGCCACGGGTGAAGCGATGGAGACGATTCTGGCCGACGTTGACCGTCTCATCACACCCGCACTGACACACTGGAATCATCCCTCGTTCTTCGCATACTTTGCCACGTCGTCCTCCGCTCCCGGCATCTTCGGTGAGTTGTTCAGCGCTGCCTTTGACGTGAAAGCGATGCTCTGGCGCACCAGCCCCGCCTCAAGCGAGCTTGAACAGGTCGCTCTTGATTGGCTGCGGCAGATGATGGGACTCGACGCAGGGCTTGGGGGCATCATCTACGACACGGCATCCGTTAGCTCCATGCACGCGATTGCCGCCGCGCGCGAGGGCCTGGACTTACAAATCCGCGAGGACGGCATGAGCGGTCGCCCCGATTTGCCGCTTTTACGCCTTTACGTTTCAGAGCAAGCCCACTCGTCAATTGAAAAAGCCGCTCTCACGTTAGGACTCGGCCAACGCTCCGTGCGTCAGATTCCGGTGGACGCGGAATTTCGCATGGACACTTCATTGCTCGCGCAAGCGATTGATGAAGACAAGCGAGCGGGCGTGCTTCCCTTCTGCGTGGTCGCCACCGTTGGCACGACTTCGACTTCGAGCATTGATCCTTTGCCAGCGATTGCGGACATCTGCGCGGAGCATAAAATCTGGCTGCACGTTGACGCGGCCTACGCAGGCTCGGCGGCAATTCTCCCGGAGATGCGATACATCCTCGCCGGAGCAGAGCGCGCCGATTCCCTTGTCACCAATCCGCACAAGTGGCTGTTCACGCCCTTTGATCTTTCAGTTCTTTACTGCCGCCGCATGGACGTGCTGCGCCGCGCCTTCTCGCTCGTGCCCGAATATCTGAAGACGAGCGAGGATGAAACGGTTCGCAACGGCATGGACTACGGCATCCAGCTTGGTCGCCGCTTTCGCGCGCTGAAGCTCTGGATGATTATTCGCTACTTCGGCCACGAAGGCTTGGCCGCGCGCATCCGCGAACATTGCCGCCTCGCCCAATCTTTTGCCCGATGGGTCAAAGAATCGCCTGACTGGGAGTTGCTTGCGCCCGTTCCCTTCAGCCTCGTCTGCTTTCGCGCGTGTCCGAACGTGAGAGAAGATTCGGAAGAAGCCTACGCCACACGTCTCGACTTGCTCAATGAAAAGATTATGAACAACGTCAACGCGAACGGCGAGATGTTCCTTTCACACACACGCCTGCACGATGTGTTCACGCTGCGCCTCGCGATTGGTAATATCCGCACGACCGAGGCACACGTCCGTCGCGCATGGGAACTGTTGAATGAAGAGATGGCGCGTCTGTCATAATCCATCTCGCTATCGTCTTGAAGACTTCTCCGAAGGATTACCTCTGTATGAAGAGAAATATGGTCGCCGCCTTTTTCGTCCTGCTGCTTTCGCTGCTCGTCCAATCAGTCCACGGGCAGCGCGCGATGACGCCAGCCGACACCTTGCGCGTTGCGGGCGTCAGCGACGCGCAAATCTCGCCCGATGGCGAGTGGGTCGTTTACACAGTCTCCGTTGCTGAAAGCAACACGACGCGCACCACGCTCTGGCTCGCGCGCGTCAGCAGGCCGAGCGTAATTCAGGATAGGGGAAGAACATCGCCCGACGCTCCAGGCAAAACCGAGCCGCTTCTTCCAGCAGGGTTGAACGGCTCTAATCCGCGCTGGTCTCCTGACGGAAAGCGCATTGCGTTCCTCGCTTCTAAAGATAAACAGAACGGAATCTGGATCGTCACACTCGCGCAACGTCAACCGCGCTTCGTCGCGCCCATTCGAGCGACCAATTTCCACATCCCTTACGCGGGAGAATCCTTTGCATGGTCGCCCGATTCGCGCCGCATCGCTTTCATCTCTGCAATTGAAGACATCGTAGCAGGAGAGAGCAGATCCACTTTGTCGCCCACTCCTTCGCGCGATGACGCAAAGCCTGACGATCCGCGCATCGTTGATCGCATCCAGTACAAATCGCGCACCTCATTTTCCGACCGTGCGCGCACCCATGTGTGGATTGTGGATGCTGATTCCTCATCACCGGATAACGATGCGGCTATCCGTCAACTAACTTCTGGGGCGTTTTACGATCACGCCTTAACGTGGAGTCCGCGCGGTGACGAAGTCGCGTTCCTCTCCAACCATGAACTCGACCCGGAAGCCAACAACAACTCCGACATCTTCGCCGTTGACATGCAGGGTCGCGTTCGACAACTCACTGAGACCAAAGGATGTGAATACGAACCCGCATGGTCGCCCGACGGCAAGTGGATCGCTTACACGGCGACGAAGCGGGACGTGACGACAATTGACAGCGTCGCGGAAGACGCGCACGTTTGGGTGATTGAGGCTAACGGAGGAACGGGGCGCGAACTGACAGCCGCGCAAGATCGTCGCGCTCGCAGTCCACGTTGGTCTGCCGATAGTCGTGCAGTTCTCTACTTAGCAGGCGATAAAGGCCAAACGCTTCTCTATCGCATTGGGCTGAGCAGCGGGAAGCCGCAGCTTTACAGCTTATTCAAATTTAGAGTAGTTGACGGGAAAGGCTCTGCGACAACTGACAATTTTGGATTAATAAATAGTTTCGAGCTTTCGGGTTTTTCAGGCTCTAGCCGGATTCAGATTGCCAACTTTAGTATCGCCTATCGAATGAATTTACCAGTGCGCTCACCGAATGGTGAATTAGGTTTCCGTTCGCCGTTGAGCCTAACCATCGGCGATCCTACTCATCCAACTGAGGTCTGGGTTCAAGAAAGTGTTCAGCCCTTCTTACATCGCATCTCCTCACATAATGATGCGTTAATACGCTCACTGGCACGAGTTGAGCACGAAGAGGTTAATTTCAAAAGTTTCGATGGCACAAATATTCAAGGCTGGCTGATGAAGCCCATTGGCTGGCGTGAGGGCCGACGCTATCCGCTCATCCTGAGCATTCACGGCGGGCCGCATGGAATGTACGGCTATGGTTTCAATGCAACATTTCAGGCTTACGCGGCGCGCGGTTACGCGGTGCTTTACTTGAACCCACGTGGCTCAAGCGGCTACGGCCAGAAATTCTCCGACGGGACTTTACGCGAGTGGGGCGGCGGCGATTATCGCGATTTGATGCTGGGCGTTGATGAAATCGTGCGAACGCGCTCGTGGATTGATTCTGACCGGATGGGCGTGACCGGCGGCTCAT
>JACCVS010000709.1 GCA_013698055.1 Acidobacteriota bacterium | reverse complement strand
CTGATGGATTGCGCGAAACTCCCGCCGTGGCTGATTGTGATTATCAAATGTCACCTCTCAGTTCTCGTCTGAGTTCACGCACGGCTTCGAATAGATTTTCCAGCAAGCTCTGGTCTATGGTGTCTTTGCGCCCGAACTTGACGAGTTGAATCGCCCACCTCAAGTCATTGGCAAGCGGCACGAGGTCTTTCCATGCCTGCTGATTAAGTTCAGGGACCGGCTTTGGCAATTTGAGACCGAGCAATACGCGGCGCGCGAGGTCGCATGGCCTGAGACGCAGAGTACGTGCCTTCGCTTTGAAACACCGGCTTTCCTCAAGCGTGAGGCGCGCGTTCTGCTGCTCGGAGCGCCGTTCACCCGGACTCTTCCTCGGGCGACCGCCTTTCCAGCGCTTCTTTTTGAGCTTCTGTTGATCTGAGCTGTCTTCCATCCTTGAGCTACCTCGACCAGAGTTTTTGATAACGTCAACACTCCTCGATTAAATGAGTGGATTGTGCCGAAGATTGATTTAACGCCATCGTAATTAGCATGAGACTGGTCGGCAGGAATCAGGTTGAGGTCATCAGTGCGTAAAAGGGCGCAGGCTAAATAGCGGGTTGATCTTGAAAGAGCGGGAGAAGTTGAGTCCCCGATTTCTCATCATCTGTCTCGTCGCTTATTGCAACATCATCGGGAGAAAGATCAAGAATGCCGGTTTCCGATGTATCGTCTTCGTGTTGACCAGATTTGACGAAGAATTGTGGATTGCTATGCAAGTGATGAGCGTCAGAATCGTAGCGCAGGATTATTGATTTCAAAGTTCGGATGATGTTGGTGCTTAATCCTTTGTGCTTTTCGATTATCGCCCGCGCTTCTTTAGTGTCTGGAATGTCTTCGAGGGCGAAGCCGTGAGAGGCACATTTGAGAATGGCGCGGAAACAGGCGGCTTCTTCGCCCGCGAAAGTTTGCAGTCCCGCGCCGGCATCTTCGCGCTGGGCGTAGACGCGCAAGGCCGCGGCGAGCGTCTTGACCCCAGACTTGATGATGAGAGCAAGCGCCAGTTGCTGCTCTCCGGTGAATCTCGTGAGACTGAGAAGATCGTTCTTCCGGTCGGCGACGGGTGTCTCCCGGAGCATGTCTCTGACTTCCGGGCTGAGCAGAGAAGCGATGCGAATCTCTTGCTGGATTGACCGCCTGGAGAGATGCAAGCTCTCGGCTGCCGCCTGCGTGTAATGAGCACTTTCAGCGAAATTATTTCGCTCGCCATTATTATTTCGCCCGCTCGCTTCGGCGCTTGCCCGCAACTCTTCGAGTTCTTGAGCGCGCTTGTGGTGTTCTCCGCGCTCAAGCGTTGTCAGAGGGAGGCGGATCAGGTTTTCATCAATTTCACGCTGCTCGTTAAGAAGATGGTCGTCCTGGACGATGATCGCCGGAATGGTCTTCCAGCCGAGACGCACACAGGCGGCGAAACGATGAAAGCCGGCGATCAGCCTGCCGGTGCTTGAGACCATGATGGGCTGGATCAAATGAGACCTTTCGATGCTTCTCATGAGGTCGGCTACTTTCTCGATGGACAATCCTCGTTTTCGGTCTTCGACCGAGACGGAATCCATCTCGATTGCCTGAAATAGTTCTCCACCGTGTTGTGAGCAAGAAGAGTCAGCGGGCAGTTGTTTCTTTTGAGAAATGTTCTTCGTCTTTTTCATGCGGATAAATCCTTCGAGCGGAATCGGGATGTGGGTTCTCAGAATGGGGCCGAACTTCCGGTTATGTGGTCAGGAGTGAAAATGGTCTGGTTTGGAGTTGTCAGGTTAAAAGGTTGAGTTAAAGAGGCGGAAACTTAATCTCCCTCGCGCTTCGCGTTTGAGATATGCCTGGCCCATGTGTGTAGGACTAAAAGAGCTTGCGGGACATTTGAGGGTGGTGTCGCTCTCTTTCGGGTGAAGGAAGAGCGCCCTCCCTGGAAAGAGGTTTTAGCAGGTTTTGATTCCGGGTTACGGAGAGATGTTTAATTTTATTACCGGGGAGTATTTCTTTTCGACAAGAAACTATCTTTCAGCTCATCGAAGTCTTTCCCGACGGACTTCATCCAGTTATAAAGAGTCGTGCGATCCCTCTTCATCCAGGCGGCCACGGCCTTGCGGGTGATGGCGTCTTCGGCCTTCACCTCATTGGAATTCTTCAACTCCTTCTCGTAGATGGCCTCCATCGCCGCGAAAATCTCCCGCAAATACTCCTCGACCTGACGGTCCACTTCCTCTTCAGTTCTGATTGTCATGCTGCCTGCGGGCCGCCCCGCGCCGCGCGTCTTCATGAGTTTTCTGACAATCTTTTCCACCGCGTTCTGGATCATGCCTTTGACGTCGTCGAGTTTGACCTCAAGATCATCTCTTTGCGCGCCCCATTCGTGGGCAGTCATGTGACTGGCTAAAGTCACCAGTGGTTTGGTCATCTCCGAAAGGATAAGCCGCATTCTCTCCACAAACATGGGGATTCCCTCGCGCGAGAACTCGTCCCGGCGCGCAAGAAGATTAATTAGTTGATGCGCCCTGGCCTCATCAGAAGAGATCGTGTTCAGTCTCGCGAACTCTTCAACATTGATTTCCAGGTCGGCGGCATCAATGTTTTCGGCGAAGTGCGATGCCAGGAGGTAACGCGCGTAATTTTCGTCGCAGGTGAACTCGAAGGCCCATGCCTTACCCCGGAGTGGGTGATCGCCTCCCACCTCTGAATCAAGCGGGAGGAAGGGCAGCAGCAGGTTCTTGAGGTTCCCGTGGGGGACGAGACCGAGCAGGCGCACGGCTTCATCTAGTTTTGATTGTTCGAAAGGGGTGTCTGAAGCATCTCCTTCCTCGCCAATGCTGAGGTCCGAGAGCGCTACGTCAAAGGAGAAAAGCTCAGCCTCCTCTCTGCGGCTGTGGCAGGCGTTGGCGGTCAGGTCCCAGGAGCAGAACAGTGAAGAGCCACGCCGGTAGGCCGTCAGGTGCGTTCTCCCCTCATCTTCCGGTGGCAGGATGATGGTTCCCTCCGGGCGAACGCGAAATCTGGGCGGAGTGGAGGTCGTCCACTTCCGCCATTCGGCGCTTTCGATCTCTTCGGGATCGGAAGGGTAATGGGTGGCTAGGCGGACTTCTTCTATCTTCTGATCTTTGTAGAACACTTGAGCGGCCCGGAGTTCAAAGACTTCGGGGATTGATTGATGAAAGAGGTAAGCTGAGCGAATCAAAACGCTGCGGATTGGTTCGGACCGCTCGTCTTTAAGCCTGACCTCTCCCTTGAGGAAAGGGAATTTATGGAGACCCGTCTCGGGTTGGCCGAGCAGAATGGCGAGAGGCACTGGCTCTCGTGCTTGAAAAGACCTCTGCTCGGCTGAAAGGTCATTCTGGAGTTTATCCTGGGACGAAGATGGTTTTATCATATGAGACAAACTACCCGAATATCGCCCACTGGGTGAAGTCCGATGGTTGGATTCAGATCGGGCGAGCCGAATATAATGAATCTTTTATACAACCTTTGGTGCTAGTTGAAAAAGTCACGATTTCACCTCTTAATGCATTGGTGACCAAACCAAACGCAAACGGAGGCAAGAATCGTGACCACCCAAGACTTTATCACTGAACTCTTTTGCCGCGTAGATGACCAGATGCGCCAGATGCCGAAACATAGTCAAGCCATGCTTCATCCGAGCGAGATCGTGACGCTGGCTTTCATCTTTGCCATTAAAGGCGTCGGCAACCGTCCCTTTTATCGCTGGCTCAAGCGTGATTTCCAATCTCTGTTTCCGTCTCTGCCGGAGAGAACGCGGCTGTTCCGTTTGTTTAAGACGCACCGTGCGTGGACGCAGCAGTTCATGGCTGAACCGACTGTGCTGGGTGTCATTGACAGCTATGGCATCGAGTTGATCCACCCGATCCGCGAAGGCCGCTCTCGCAAGCAATACGGGCGCAAAGGCTTGTCGAACCGGCGTTGGATTGTTGGTGGTAAGCTCTGCTTGCTGTTGAATAAACTCGGCCTCGTCGTGGCTTGGGACTGTGATACGGCTAATGTCTCGGATACGATCTTCCAACCGCTCATTAAGCAATATGAAGACGAGATGATCGTGTGCAGCGACACCGGCTTTCATGCCAAAGAAGGCGATCCCGTGAATCTCAAAGTCTGCCGGCGCGGTTCTTGGAATCAACGCATGATGGTTGAGACGGTGCTGTCGATGCTGACGCTCTGTAATCATTTCAAGAAAGTCATGCATCGGGAATGGCAGTATTTCCAGATGCGTCTGGCCTACACGATGGCCGCCTTCAACATGTTGATGGCACGGACTTGAGCCTGATGAAAATGGCGTGGTGCATCTGTCCATAGCTGAGTTCAGTTTGTAGCGCAACTAGCACCAAAGGTTAATAAGGCTGTTGGGGTTGACGTTGGCCTCAACTCGTTCTGCACTCTTTCGACGGGTGAGCAGGTTGATAATCCGCGCTTCTTTCGCGCGGATAAGAAAGCTCTGGCCAGAGCACAGAGACAGAAGAGACGTAAGGTAGCGCGCCGCATCCATGAGCGCATCAAGTTTCGACGTAATAACTTTGCGCATCAACTCAGCCACGCACTTGTGAGTGTGTACAGTGTAATCTTTTTCGAGGACTTGAACATCAAAGGCATGGTCAGGAATCATCACCTTGCTCTGTCTATTTCGGACGCTGCTTGGAATCAGCTTATCTCTTTCAGTTCGTACAAAGCTGCGAATGCTGGACGAATCTGCGAGCAAGTTGACCCACGCGGGACGAGTCAGGAATGCTCCGCGTGCGGGGCAACTGTCGTCAAAGATTTGTCTCAACGTGTTCATAATTGCTTGTGCGGCTTGACGTTAGATAGAGATGTCAATGCCGCTCGTAATATTCTCTCGCGTGGATTAGCACGAGTTGGCAATAACGCCAAAGAAGCCGCGTGATTCAATCACGCGGAGTAATCACTCCACTGACTCGGAGGACTTAAAGCATGAACAACATCTGTTGGGAACACTTTCCCTTACTAACCGTCCTCCCACACGCACGATCATGGCTGACGCTACAAACGACTTTAGGCCTTGCGCCCAACACCATCGCTGCCTATGGCCGCGCCTTGGAAGATTACCTCGCTTTCTGCGCTCGCAACAGTATCGAAGTTAAGGCACCACCCGTGAACAACTTGTGACTTACGTCTATGACTTGACGCGGCGTCCGAGCGGATACGGTGCCGCCGTGCGCCGCCTTGATTCCAAAGCGGGACTCGCCAGCACCGCGCTCCGGCTTCGATTGACAGCCGTGCGACTCTACTACGATTACCTCATCGAAGAAGGATTACGCGACATCAACCCCGTCGGGCGCGGGCGCTACACCGCGAGCAAAGGCTTTGGCGGTAGCGCGAGCGCAGCCTTATCCCTATTTATTATCGGCTGCCGTGGATTCCAGCCGATGATGAATGGCGTGGCGTGCTTGAAGTGACGCGCAGCGAGCCATCACGTAACCGCATGATGCTCACTGTGGCTTACGATGCTGGGCCGCGACGCGACGAGCGACCGATGGCGGACTGCGTGAACTGCCCGTAGCACCCGCCATAAAACGGTAAAGCTCTTTATTAGAGGAAGAGAGCGAGGTGCTTTCTTTGATAACAAGGATTGCTATTCTTTGTTATCCAATCTATACTTAATGCATATCACCGGGTAGGCAAGGATAAGGAGTAATGTAATGAATGTATCATTGACGCCGGAACTGGAAGAGATGGTCAGCCAGAAGGTCGAGAGCGGCTTGTACAACTCGGCCAGCGAAGTGATTCGCGAAGGGCTGCGCCTGCTCAAAGAGCAAGACGATCTGCGGCGGATGCGCCAGGAGGAGGTGCGCCGGGAAGTACTCAAGGGCTATGAGCAGGCACAGCGCGGTGAGTCCCAGTCGCTCGATGTCGAGAGTGTCAAAGCCGAAGGTCGCAAGCGTCTGGCGGCGCGCAAACGGAGGGCGTCGTAAGTGGCGACTATCCTTGTCACGCCGCTGGCCCAAGAAGATCTGGGTGACATCTGGGACTA
>JACCVS010000462.1 GCA_013698055.1 Acidobacteriota bacterium | reverse complement strand
GGAGGTGATGCCGTCTCGACGGGACTTCCGGTCTCGAAGCAACGCTCGGAGTTAAGCAACAATTATGATCTGGGATTTCACTTCCGTCGAGGTAGATTCGATACTGACCTGGTGGGCTTTTTGATTGACATCAATGAGGCCATCGCTAAACAAGCCCTTATTCTACCCCTCACAGCAAATGGCGGTTTTCTGGGCGGCCAACCCATCACCATCCAGCCCATCCCGTCGCAACCGGCGAACGGAGTAGCGTTTGTGCCCCTCTCAACCTCGCCCGTACTCCTCCGCACTAATTTTACGGACGCGCGGCTCTACGGTCTTGAGTACACACTCGACACTCGCCTGAGCGATTCTTGGACTTTCGGCGGCAACTTCACCTACATCCGCGCTTATGATAAGGCGACGGGATTGCCTCCCAATATCGAAGGAGGATCGCCGCCCGCGACCGGGTTTCTCCGTTTGCGTTACCAACCGCGCGGCAAACATTACTGGGTTGAAGGCTACTCGACGCTGACCGGAAGGCAAAGACGGCTCTCGTCGCTTGATCTGAGCGACCGCCGCACAGGCGCGACGCGCACGCGCAATCAGATTAGAGATTTCTTTCGTCGCGGGGCTTGCCTTCGCGGCCTCGTCGCGCCCGGCCCGGATGGTATCTGCGGGACGAACGATGAAACCATCCTGATTCCCACCGGAGAGACACTCGCGCAAGTGCAAACCCGCGTGCTCGGCTCGGCTAATTCGGCACCATTCCTGACAGCTCTTCCGGGCTACGGCTTGTTCAACGTGCGCGGTGGCTTTCGCTTCTCCGAGAACTCGGAATTTTCACTTGATTTCGAGAACATCGGAGATAAGACCTATCGTAATGTTAGCTGGGGAATTGATGGGCCGGGGCGCAGCGTGACGTTGCGCTACCAGTATCGTTTCTAAATATCATGGAAAGGATACTGAAGGAGGTTGGAACGAAACATTCAATATTTGCTTTGAACCACAATCTCCAAAACACGCAATCTGGCGTGTCCGGAATAATTCACTTCTCATCTCTGCTTTTCCCTGTTTTATCAATCGCTTGATTCTTGATATAAATATCCTGTTCTCAAATCTGTCAGGAGTTCTTAAACAAAAACCCGGATGAAACGCTATCTACCTATCATCATCATCATCGGCGTCTTGTCAGTCGCGCTCGGGGCTGGCGTGACGTTGTGGCGCTCTGCAAAGCAATCACAGTCTCAACCTTCGGGGGAGCTTCTAAAGCCTGCCCCGACCGCTGCGCCTACACAATCCGGTGCGCCGGTTAAGCCTGCCGATCAGATTCCCGTTTCACAGACTGGTCAGACGGGAACTGATAACGGCCACGCGCGCGGGGGCGCTAATGCGAAGGTCACGCTTGAAGAGTACGGCGATTATCAATGCCCTCCGTGCGGCGGGCTTTTTCCGGAATTGAAGAAATTGGAGAAAGAGTACGGCGACCAGATGCGTTTCGTCTTCCGACACTTCCCTCTTCAGGGACACAAGCACGCTCGAATAGCCGCACACGCCGCCGAAGCCGCTGCCCTGCAAGGCCGTTTCTGGGAGATGCATGACCTCATCTACCAGAACCAGGCCATCTGGACTCCGGTTGAAGACGCGCGGGCGAATTTTATTCAGTACGCGCGCGATCTCAAACTCGACATTGATCGCTTTACAAGAGACATGGACAGCCCGGCTGTCGCAGCGCGCGTGACTGCTGACTATAATCGTGGTAGCGCGGCTGGCGTGAACGGCACTCCGGCGCTTTTTATGAATGGACGGCAGATGAACCCAAATTCGGTCACGCCTGAAGGCTTACGGATGGCGCTCGATTACATGCTTGGCAAGAAGAAATAGATGAGCCGTCGCAAATCCGAAGCCTCCTCCTTTAAGCTCAAGGAAAAGGTGTCTCCCACCGCCTCGACGCGACCGAGCATTTATCTTTACACAGCCGCCGCACTTCTCTCACTCGTCGGACTGGCTGACTCGATCTACCTGACAATCGAGCATCTGGCGGGGCGCGCTGTTCAATGCACGGTCACGAGCGGATGCGAAGAGGTTCTGACCAGCGCATACGCGTCCATCGGCGGAGTGCCGCTCGCCGGTCTCGGCGCTCTTGCCTACTTCGTTTTCTTCAGCACAGCGGTTCTGGCAGCATTTGGCAATCGCCTCGCGGGGAGTTTATCGCTCTATCTGGTGGCGCTGATGCTGGCTGTTTCGATTTATCTGTTCATCTTGCAGGCGTTCGTGTTACATGCCTTTTGCCAATTTTGCTTGTTATCTTCCTTAGTCACACTTCTGCTGGCACTGATTATTGGCGTCGAACGATTCTATTTTAGACGAAGACGGCTTTGAGAATTGACGGTCAGTTACAAAAGGGTCATTGAAAATAGCCCTGCATGACAGTGCCGGGCTATTTTCATGTGCCATTTTCCTGTGGCGATAGCGCTCGCGAAGATTTTTTTCATAATCAAAAAAAGCGCTTGAGCCTGACGTTACGTCAGACTTTATGATGGCTGCGAAAGGAGATTAACCGATGGCAATCACGGTCACGCCTTTTTTTCAGGCGCGAGAATTCGCCGAGCTAACGGGCGTCACAGTGCGGACGCTTCACCATTACGACCGTCTCGGATTGTTGAAGCCCAGCCGCTACACCGAAGCCGGTTATCGCCTTTACAGCGAGCGTGATTTCGCGCGCCTTCAACAAATCGTGATGTTGAAGTTCATCGGCCTTTCTCTTAAACAGATCAAGGAGCTTCTTTCCAAAAGAGAGCTTGATCTAAAGACGATCCTCCGGCTCCAACGTGAGATTGCAGAAACGAGGCAGCGTCATCTGAACACAATCATTCAAGCCATTGAGCGCGCCGAGCAGGCAATGGCGTTGAGCGATAAGCCCGATTGGGAAACATTCAAGCAAATAGTCGAGGTGATTAATATGCAGAACGATATGGAATGGATGAAGAAATATTACACCGAAGAGCAACTCGCCGAGCTTGCCGAGCGTGGCACGCCCGAAGTACTTGAGCGTGGTCAACGCGACTGGGCAGCTTTAATCAAAGAAGTTGAAGTTGCCATCTCAGAAGGAGTTGATCCAAAGAGCGAGAAAGCTCAGGCGTTAGCGGCGAGATGGTCAAGCCTCATCGAGGCCTTTACAGGCGGAAATCCAGCCATCAGGGAAAGCCTTACCAGATTGTACGCGGATCAGGCTAACTGGCCGTCCACATTTGATAAGCCTTACACCGATCAGGTTGGAACTTTCCTCGCTCAGGCCGGCGCAGCATGTAAAAAGGAATGAGTCCGCACGGATTCATTCCTTTACTAGCGCGATTGCCTGATCGTATCCCGACTAATAAAAACAGTTTCTTAGCCCGTCGCTATTTTATCGGCAGATCAACGATAAAGCTCGTTCCCTCGCCAGAGCTGCTTTCGACTGAGATTGCGCCGCCGTGCTGCTCGACGATTTGTTTGACGATTGCCAGTCCTAATCCTGTGCCGCGTTTCTTGGTCGTAAAGAACGGCTCGAAGATGCGTGCCCGCGTCCGCTCATCCATTCCGCTTCCCTGATCGGTGATTGTTAGCCGAGCGAATGTTTTTGCTTTCCCTGTGCCACGATTGCCGTTTCCTTTCGCTCCGGTGCTCTGTTCTGCCGCGACGCGCTTTGTAGAAATAATCAGCGGAGAGTTTTCCTTGCTCGCGTCCACCGCGTTGGCGAACAAATTGACCATGACCTGACGCAACTGATCTGCATCCCAATCGCCGCGCAACTGCTCTTTGCTAAACTGTTTCTCAATTGGCGTGTGTTTCCCCTGAATCAGGTCTGAGGTGAGTTCGAGACTTGAATCAATCAAAGCGTGCAATTCAACTTCGGAAAGCTCCAGCGGCCTGTGCCGCGAAAACTGCGTGACATCCATTACCAACTTGTTCAGATGGTGTATGCCGCGCTCGACCAGATCAATCGTATTTTGCGATTCTTCGTCTTTGCTGGTGTCCCGCAGCATGGAGACGCCCAGCCGGATACTGCCCAGAGGATTTCTGATTTCGTGTGCGACCTGTGCGACCGCCTGACCCATCGCCGCAAGAGACTCGGTTCTCCTGACGACGCTTTCGGCCTCTGCCGCCTCGGTCACATCAACGAGCGTCACGATCTGTCCATTATTACCATCAATGATGAGCGGAGAGGAATAAATATCGAAACTTCTGTCAGCACAGTTGGGCGTATCTTGATCGCAAACCCAGCGGCCACGATAAGTCGAGTGCTCGATACGCGAGGAGATGGCCATTTCGAGCATCTTCATCGCGCCGGGCGAGGAGAATTTGTCGTAAACGGAAGCTCCGATGCTGGCCTCCGGAAAGATTTGGAAAAAGGCTTTGTTGGCGCTGCGGATGCGGTCCTGAGCATCAATGGCGGCGACGGCACTGACCATCCCTTCGAGCATTTGTGCGCTGTACTCTCGTTCGCGCCGGGTCTCGTTCATACTCTCGCGCACTTGCCGCAAGCGACGCCGTGCTTCCCGGATGGTGTATGCGGCGACAAGTGTGCCCATCAGTAGAGCAATCGCCGTCAGCAGGTAAATCCGGCGTGCCGCCCCTCTTTGCAACTCTTCGCCCCGGTAAAAGATTTCCTCCTGCTCGCGGCGCGTTTCTTCAAGAAGGCCGTTCAGCTCTCTATCGGCGTCGCGGAATTTGACGTAGCCTTCGCGTAAATATGTGTCCGGATCATCGGTCGCCTGAGCAAATGAGAGGAGGCGGGCGCTGAGACTGCGCCACTTTTCTCTCTCCGAGTATGGAGGGTTTTCCATCCGGCGCAATAACTCTCTGACCTTTTCGCGCGACCTGCTCAGAGGAGCCTCAAAGACCGGTCTCGTCTCTTCCGTCTCCGCACCGAGCTTGCGCCCGCGCGCCCTGGCTTCGTAGTCAAGAACTGTCGAGGCATTTCTGAGATCAAGCGTAAAATCACGAATCGCCGCATAACGCCTCTCGTCATCGAGAATCTTTGTCCCGACTTCGTCGGCCTTCCGCACACTCAAGTAACCAAGCAAAGCCACAAGCGCCAGCAACAACGCGAACCCGACGATGATTATCTTCAATGTCGGCGCGAGCGGAGTCGCTCCCAATGACTTCGGACGCTTTTCCCGCTTTTCGCTTGTCGGCTCTGTCTTCTCCACACCCGGACTGATGCGGCGATAAACAACCTCACCATCTTCACTCTTCCGTTCGGGCGTAGATTTTTTTTCAGACATCTGTAATACAGTGCCAAGTGACGAGTGACGAGTGACGAGCAAGAAGAAAAGCAAGATAGGCGATTAGGTGCGCTCTCCTATTTTAACTTGTCACTCGTCACTTATCGCTTGTCACAGTCCTTACTGCCCTTTCGTTTCCATCCAGTTATCGCCGATGCCGACTTCGACTTTCAGTGGAACATCGAGTTCGACGGCTGCTTCCATCTCGCGGCGGAGAAGGTCGGCGACACGAGATGCTTCTTCCTCGGGCGCTTCAATTAATAACTCGTCATGCACCTGCATCAGGAGACGTGCTTTCAAGCCTTCGCGTTTGATGGCGTCGTCAACATGGAGCATGGCGATTTTGACGATGTCGCTCGCCGTTCCCTGGAT
>JACCVS010000668.1 GCA_013698055.1 Acidobacteriota bacterium | reverse complement strand
CAACGGTGGCTATAGCCGATGCGATATTTTCCGGCGACAGCCCGCCCGCAAGATATAGTTGTGGCACAAGCTCTCTGACTCTTTTTGCCACTTCCCAATCAACTACTCGCCCCGTGCCGCCGCGCGCATCTTTCGCGTAAGCGTCAAGCAAAATCGCATCCGTTTCATACTCCTTCACGGCCTGCGGCTCGAAATCATGGCTGACTCGCAAGGCCTTGATGATGAAGCGATCCCTGAGCGCAGAGCAATATTCCGGCGATTCGTCACCGTGCAACTGCACAGCCGCCAAGCCCGCCGTATCGGCGATGCGCGCGACCTGCTCCGGCTCCCCCTCGTTAACGAAGACGCCGACGCTCATCACGGTCGAAGGTAATTTTTCGATGATTCGTCGCGCATCCTCCGGTGTCAGATAGCGCGGGCTGCGGCGATAGAAGTTGAAGCCGAGCGCGTCCGCGCCCGCATCAACGGCGACAAGCGCATCTTCGAGGCTGGTAATGCCGCAGACTTTGACGAACATTTTGATTGAGAGAGCGTTAATTAACGACAAACTGTTTGTAATGATCGAACCGCTCAAGAATCAGATTCACGTAGTTGACCGGCTCAAGGCCTCGACAGAAACCGAACTTGACCACGGGGTCTGACGAATATTGCTGCGATGATTTTTGCAGCAGCCAGTAGGACACATCATCCCATTTTAAGGGATCACCGCCGTACTTCTGCGTCAGGCGCTGCGCGTCTTCGACGTGCCCCGCGTCCGTGTTGTAAGAAGCCAGAATGAACTTGAGACGCTCACCTTCGTCGGGAATCCGCGTGCTCCAGCGATTCGTCAACCACTTCAAAAATCTGACCGCGCCCGCCACGTTATCCTCCGGGTTGAGAGCGTCTGTCACTCCGTACTCGCGCGCGGTTCTCGGCATCAGTTGCAGCAGACCGGTCGCGCCCGCCCACGAGCGCGCGTTCGGCTTGAAGCGTGATTCCTGAAACGTCTGAGACGCGAGCAATCGCCAGTCCCAGTTCAGCTCGACCGCGTATTTTTTTATCAGCGGATCAAACTCGCAAAGCTTGCCTGTCGCAGAAGTGAGATATTCGCTCGTCACGCGCTCGCGATAGCTGCGGCGGTCTATGAAATACTTTTTGTAGTGTCCGTTAAAGAGAGCGCCGTTTTTCTTTTCTTCGATCCAGCGATTCATCTCGTTCATCAGCTCCGGCGCGTTTTTCCTGACAGCCCAGGCGACGCTATGCGCCCGCCCGACGATTGGCTTGACTTTGAGATTGCCAAACTCGGTCTCCTTCAGCTCCGCCAGATTAGCCTGCATGACTGTGAATTCGACTTCGCCTTTGGCGACCTTCTGTGCAAGTGCCTCATCCCCAAGCTCCGCGCCAGCCTCGATGACGTTGATGTCGCCCGAAATGTTGTCTTCTAACTCAAGGAGTGTCCGGCGATAGGCGGACTTCTCCGGCAAGGTGACGGTCTCTCCGGCCAGTTGCGCGGGGCGCGTGATGCGTCGCGCTTGAAGCTCTATCTCCGGCAGTTCCTCCGTGGGGCTAGGCTGAAGCGCCTTCTCCGCTGCCTCCGGCATATTTGCTTTTTCCGGCGGCAGTTCCTGCTGCACCAGCGCAGGCTCTGTGCGATATAGCTCGCGCGTGAACGCGACGTTCTGTTTATCATCATCCGTTGGAATCAGCCGCGCCGCTGCGATGTCGCCATCACCTGCATTGAGCATCGAGTAAAGGCTCTTGCGGTCTGTGACGACGATCACCTTCAATGCTACGCCGTGCTCTTTGGCGAAGGACTGAAGCAGTTCGTACTCATAACTGAGCGGCTCTCCGCGATAAAGAAAATACGTGGTTGAGTTGTAAGGCGCGAGGACGATTAGCTGGCCGCGCTCTTTGATCTCCGCCAGATCGCGCTTGATGGATTCGACCATCGGCAGATTGGCGCGACGGTCAATCATGTCAACCGCCTCGAACTCCGGTGGCTTCCGGCTTCTCAACTTGGAGATGAAAAAGAAGGTCAGAGCGCCGCAGATAACAATCACGACTGAGACAATTATCACTGTCCGGCTTTTCGCAGTCATGAATTCATGTCCTTAGTCTTAAATTGTCAGAGGGATAACTGGCGAACTGCTTTTAGGGGAAAACGAGTGCGAGAGAGCTTTTATGTCAAAAGCAATAAGAAGTCAATCTTTAGCTGGAAATTCTTCCGCTTCTTCAAGCAGATTTCGCAGAGCTTTCTCCGGCTGGTCGGCTCGCATCAATGTTTCCCCGATGAGAAATCCACAGTAGCCGAGAGCGCGCAGCCGCCCTATATCATCGCCCGAACGCAGGCCGCTTTCGGCCACCAGCATCATTCCTGCCGGAACATCTTTGGACAATTCAATAGCAACATCAAGCGAGACATTAAAAGAATGCAAATCGCGGTTATTGACACCGACGAGCGTTGCGCCAGCCGCTTCAGCACGACGCATCTCTTCTTTCGTGTGAACTTCTACCAGCGCATCCATGCCCAGCTCATCTTCCGTGACACGACGCAGATGAGCGAGCTTTTCATCATCCAGCCCGGCGACGATCAACAGAAGCGCGTCTGCACCCGCCGCAGCCGCTTCGTAAAGCTGATACTCATCGAAGATAAAATCCTTGCGTAGCACCGGAATTTTCACCGCCGCGCGGACGGCGCGCAGGTCATCAAGGGAGCCTTGAAAGCGATCCTCTTCCGTCAGAACCGAAATCGCCGCAGCACCTCCTGCTTCGTACTCACGCGCAACCTGCGCTGGCTCGGCATCGACGCGAATTACTCCCTTTGAAGGCGAAGCCCGCTTGAACTCTGCGACCACATTCACGCGCTCACGATCGCTGAGGGCAAGACGGAGAGTATGCGGCTGAGATTTGCGCCGCACTTCGACAGCCAGTGCGCGTAAATCATCCACCGAACGCTTCTTCTTGGCTTCCGTCAGCCGCGCCTGCTTAAGCGCCATGATTTCAGAAAGAAAATCCATTTACGGTATGGGAAGAAAAAGAGCCGGAACTAGATGTTCGTCGCTTCAGCGAGTTGTTCGAGCTTATTGATGGCTGCACCGCTGTCTATGCTCTCTTCCGCGAGACGCGCCGCCGAATGCAGGTCAGCCGCTGCACCTCCGACAAAGAGCGCCGCCGCTGCGTTTGTCACCACAAGCTCACGCGCTTCATCACGCCTCGTACCGTTAAGCACGGCGCGGATCGTCTGCGCGTTAGCTTCCGCATCTCCACCTCGCAGGTGAGACAGCTCAACGCGCTCAAGCCCGAAATCTTCCGGGGTTATCTCAAAAGTCTTAACCTGACCTTTGTGAGCTTCGGCGACGAAAGTTTCCCCTGCAAGGGTCACTTCATCAAGGCCATCTGAGCCGTGAACCACCCAGGCGTGCTCTGTCCCCAAAGCGACAAGCACGCGCGCCAGCGGCTCAATCAAGGCTTGATGCCAGACGCCGATGATTTGCCGCGGTGCACCGGCAGGATTCGTCAGCGGGCCGAGCAAATTAAATGTCGTGTGGACGCCAAGCTCGCGCCGCACGCCCGCCACGCGCGCCGTCGCTCCGTGATAAAGCGGGGCGAACATAAAACAGATTCCGATCTCATTCAGACACTTCTCGGAGACTTCGGGCGGCGCGCTGATCTGAACGCCGAGCGCCGTCAAAACATCCGCGCTTCCCGAACGACTCGTCGCGGCGCGGCTGCCGTGCTTAGCGACCGCGAGGCCAGCGCCCGCGATGACGAACGTGGCGGCTGTCGAGACGTTGAAAGTTTTAGCGTAGCTCGATCCCGTCCCAGCCGTGTCAATGAAGCGTTCGTGGCGGCACTTGATCCTGACACTGCGCGAGCGCATCGCCTGAGCCATCCCCGCGAGTTCTTCAACTGTTTCGCCCTTGACGGCCAGCGCGACGAGCACCGCACCAATCTGCGCGTCCGTGGCTTCGCCATCAAGCAAAGCATCAAGCAGCGCGGTTGCCTGCTCGCGCCGCAAATCCTCACCACGCATCAAACGCAGGAGTAGTGCGCGCAGCCCCGTATCATTCAGGGCTTCATCACTACGCGCCGGAGTCGGCAATAGCCATGCAGGACGCATAAGAACAGTGACGAGTGGCAAGTGGCAAGTGGCGAGTAAGAAGTTTTTAACTTGTCACTCGTTACTTGTCACTTGTCACAGTTTTAGAAAATTCGAGAGCAATCTTTTTCCGTCAGTTGTCAGGATTGATTCGGGATGAAATTGCACGCCTTCGATCTTCATCTCGCGGTGGCGCAGACCCATGATGACACCATCGGGCGTGGTCGCGGAGACTTCCAGGCACTCCGGCAGACTTTCACGTTCGACGACAAGCGAATGATAGCGTCCGGCCTTGAAGCGATAATCCAGACCTTCAAAGATTGTTCGCCCATCATGACAAACTTCGGACGCTTTACCGTGAACTAAGGTAGGCGCGCGAACAATGCGACCGCCGAAGACCTGACCGATGGCCTGATGTCCGAGACAGACGCCGAGGATGGGCACGCGCCCGGCAAAATGCTCAATCATCTTCATCGAGACGCCCGCGCCGTCGGGCGTGCCCGGCCCCGGCGAGATTAGAATTTTGTCCGGGCAGCAATGCGCCTCGATCTCTTCCACCGTCACCTCGTCGTTGCGGCGCACCTCGATCTCCTCGCCAAGCTCGCCCAGGTACTGCACGAGGTTGTAGGTGAACGAGTCGTAATTGTCTATGACGAGTATGTGCATCGTGCTTCCTGCGGGTGATTGTAGTTGCGACCATGCGCTTCAAGCAAATGAAAGATTTTTCAGTCGTGCTATGATTGGCCCTCTCGACCATAACACGTTCTTCAGGGAGTCTCAGAAATGTATAGATGCCTCGTCTTAATTCTTCTACTTTTCTTTGGCGCAGCGCCTTCGCGGATTTCAGCCGTCGAACCGCCTCAGACTGCCGGCCTCGCGCGGTTGCTGCGCTTTCCAGACATCCACGGCGACATGATCGCCTTCGTCTATGCGGGCGACATCTGGACAGTGCCTGCTTCGGGCGGCACAGCGCGGCGGCTCACTTCTCATCCGGGGCTTGAGCTTTTCCCGAAGTTTTCGCCCGACGGACGCTGGGTCGCTTTCTCGGGCGAGTACGGCGGCACGCGCCAAATCTTCGTGATTTCGGTGGACGGCGGCGAGCCTCGTCAACTCACCTATCGTAACGACGTGGGCGCGCTTCCGCCGCGCGGCGGCTGGGACAACATCGTGCTGGGCTGGACTCCCGATGGCAGGAACGTGCTCTTTCGCGCCAACCGCGCGCCCCAGAGCAATCGTTTGGGACGACCGCATCTCGTCCCCGTCGAAGGCGGACAGGAGCAGCCGCTGCCGATGAAGGAAGGCGGCGCGGCGAGCTATTCGCCAGATGGAACGAGGCTGGCTTACACGCCGATCTCGAATGAGTTTCGCGGGTGGAAGCGTTATCGCGGCGGACAATCGCCCGACGTGTGGATTTATGACCTGACCCGCAACACTGCCGAGCAAATCACGACGACGCGCGCGCAGGACATGGTTCCCGTGTGGCTCGGCGACACGATCTACTACCTGTCAGACCGCGACTATACGATGAACATCTTCGCCTATGACACGCGGACGAAGAAGACACGCAAGGTGACGAACCACACGGACTACGACGCGCTCTGGCCTTCGGGTTCAGGCGATGATCTCGTCTATGAAGCGGGCGGCTACATTTATCGTCTGGATACGAAGTCCAGCAAAGAGGAGCGCGTGCCTATCAAAGTCTATGGCGACTTCCCGGACACCGTGCCTTACTTCAGGAACGTGAAATCGAACATCAATTCGTTTTCGCTCTCGCCGAGCGGCGCGCGGGCGCTCTTCGATGCACGCGGAGATGTCTTCACCGCGCCGGGCAAAGAAGGCGAAGTTCGCAACCTCACGACTTCGCAGGGAGTGCGCGAAATCGCCCCCGCATGGTCGCCCGATGGAAGATGGGTCGCATATTTGAGCGACCGTTCGGGCGAGTATGAAATCTACGTGCGCCCGAGCGATGGCGGCGCGGGCGAGGAACGGCGCGTCACGATTGACGGCGACATCTGGCGTTTTCCGCTCGTCTGGTCGCCCGACAGCACGATGCTCGCTTACGGTGACAAGAAGCAACGCCTGCGCTATGTGAGCGTCGCTTCCGGCAAGACAGTTGACGTTGACCACAGCACGACCAACGACATAACCAACTATACGTGGGCACCCGACAGTCGTTGGATCGCCTACACGAAACTCGGCAACAACCAGTTCTCGGAAATCTGGGTTTACTCGTTCGCGGGAGGAAGAACGCAAAAACTCACCGGCGGCATGACGAGCGACACCGAGCCGGTCTTTGACCCGAAGGG